>JAYEKC010000420.1:0-2186 GCA_034716715.1 Gemmatimonadota bacterium
GAGCGCGATGCGCGCGAGCAAGCCGACGATCGTGATCACGATCATCAGTTCGATCAGCGTGAAGCCGCGGCGCCGCCGTCGCCTCCTCACTTGCGGATCCCGAGGCCGGCGTCGATGAAGTCACTGATCGGCGTGTTCGAGCGGTACGAGAGCCGCAGGCCGCGCGACTCCCCGCGCACCTCGTACACGGTGCCGTCAACGTCCACGTACGACAGGCCGGAGTCTGCCACGCCCGCCTCGTGGAGCGACGGCGGCAACCGCCCCTCGTGCGTGCGGCGCCAGCTCTCCACCTGGCCGGCGGCCGAGGCGATGACGGTCCGCAGGTCGCGCTCGATGTCGCCGGGAGTTCGACTGTCGCCACTGCTATCGTGCACCGGCGGGAAAACGGCCCACGCCACGACGTTTGCGGCAATCAGCACTCCCGCGGCCACGGGGCCAAGCCTGGAGCGCTTCTGCTTTCGCTGCATCGCTTCCTGCAGCTCCACCTTCTTTTGCTTCTGTTCCTCGACGATCTGCTGCACCAGCGACCTGGTGCCGGTCGGTTTGACCGGTCCTTGCGGGCCGCGGGGCGTAAGGGATGAGGGCCTCCCGCCCCCGGGTGGTCGTGATCCCGTCATGCGATGTCGCGGAATATATCGCTGTCGCGGGCTTTGCCAGTTAGTCGACGAAACCGCGACCGCGCACGGCCATCATTGTTCCCAGCATTGCAAGCACCGGGCGGGCGTCGTCGTTCTCGTCGAACGCGATCATTTCACCACGGATGACGGTAATGGTCCGCCCGGACCGCACGACCCGTCCCTGCGCGAGGAACCGCCGGCCGGCCGCGGGGGCGAGCATGTTCACCTTGTATTCGACGCTCAACACGGCCGCGTCCTCGGGCATGACGGACAGCGCCGCGTAGCCGCATGCGCTGTCGGCGATGGCGGTGGTGACACCCGCGTGCAGGTAGCCGTGCTGCTGCACGAGGTCTGCGCGGAACGGCAGTTCGACGTCCACCTCGCCGGGCGCGACGCGTGCCAGCCGTGCGCCAAGGAGCGACATGAACGCCTGGCGCGCGAAGCTGTCGCGGACGCGCCGCTCGGCCGGCGTCACAGGTCCACGGGGTAACCGGCGCCGGCCCACGCCCGCCAGCCGCCGGCCATGGACGCGACGTTCGTGTACCCCATCTTCTGCAGCGCCTCGGCGGCGAGGACGCTGCGGTACCCGCCGCCGCAATACAGGATGACCTCGGCGTCCTTGTCGGCGATCTTGCCCTCGACATCGCGTTCGATGACGCCCTTGCCGATGTGCACGGCGCCGGCGATGTGTCCGAGCGCCCACTCGCGGTCCTCGCGGATGTCGACGAGGTGGACGCCGGCGCCGGCCTCGACGCGCGCCCTGGCTTCGTCGATGGTCACCTCGCGCACGCCGGCGCGTGCATCGTCCACGATCTTGAGGAATCCCGGCGCATGGTGCATCAGGCAGTCTCCCGCTGCGGGCGGATGGCGTTGAGGACGTCGCGCACGACGGCACCGGCGCGTTCCACGTCGGCGGGGCTCACGTCAAGATGGGTGACGACGCGGACGCGGCTGGTGTCCCAGAGCGAGATGCCGACGCCGCGCTCGGCGGCCGCGCGCTCGACGTCGCCGGGGTTCACCCCGGCGGGGACGGTAATCATCACGATGTTCGTATCGGGCGCGGCGACGGACGCTCCCCGCGCCTCGCCGACGATGGCGGCAAACCGCGCGGCGGCCGCGTGGTCGTCGGCGAGGCGGGCGAGGTTGTGCTCGAGCCCGTGGAGGCACGCCGCGGCGAGGATGCCCGACTGGCGCATGCCACCGCCGAGGCGGCGCCGCGCGTCGTGCGCCTCGTCCACCAGCGCACGGCGTCCCGCGAGGGCCGCACCGACCGGCGCGCCCAGCCCCTTGCTGAATGACACCATCGTGAGGTCCGCCACGCGCGCAAACGCGGCGAGGGGCGTGCCGGTGGCCACGTGGGCGTTCCACAGTCGCGCCCCGTCGAGGAACACGCGCAGGCCGAACGCGCGGCCCGCCGCCGCGATGGCTTCGAGCTCGTCGGCGGGGGTGACCGCGCCGCCCCCCGAGTTGTGCGTGTTCTCCAGGCACAGGAGCGAGGCGGACGGGAGGTAGCGGCTCGGCGCGCGCACGGCGGCGCGGAACGTGTCGAGGGTCACGCGCGGCGCGCCG
>JAYEKC010000421.1:0-2183 GCA_034716715.1 Gemmatimonadota bacterium
TGCGGGGGCGGTTGCCGGGCCCGCTGCCTGGCTGTTACCCCGGCCCGCGCGAGGGCGTTGCGACGGGCCGCCGCGCGGCGACCACGCCAGACACCGGCGTCGGTGTCTGCCAGCTCGGCGATTCCATCGCCTTCTGGGCCCGCGTGGTGCGCACCTGCGTTATTCCGGCCCGCGAGATCAGTGCCGCGCCGAGGCCGGCCGTGCACGCCACCCACGTGGTCGCGAACGCCACGCCGCGGGCGAGGGACTCCGCCACCGGCCACGCCGCGAGCAGCGCCGCCACGAGCCACGGCGCCACCAGCACCACGCTGCCCACCACGAGCGCCCGAAGCGTTGCCGCGCGGCGCGCCCGGTCGGTCGTGGCCGGCGCCGGCCGCCCTCCGCGCCCCACGACCACCGCCGTGGCCAGGAACCCGAGCGTCACGATGCCTGCGGCCACGATCACGTAACTCACGACCGCGAACGGGATGAGCAGGATTCCCAGGATGGTGAGCACGAGCGCCACGACGAGCGCCGCCAGCAGCGGCGCGAACGCCACCTGCCCGGCGAGGCCCGCCACGAGCGCCGTGCCGTAATGGCGTTCGAGCGCGTCGGCCACCGCCATCAGGTTGTCCGACGCGAGCATCAGGGTGCCGGCCCCGATGACGAGGACGATGGTGAGCCACGCGGCAACCAGCAGGACCTGCCGGCGAACGCGGTCGCCGGCGGAGCGTGGTGGTTCCACTGCGGCCTGTTCTCCGCGCACCTCCCCGGGAGACGGCAGGGCCGGTATGGGCGTCGCCGCGGAGTCGGGCGTCGCCGAGGCGCGCGGCGCCGTGCCCGGCGCCTGCGCGAGGACGGGACGCGACGCCAGGGCCGTCGCCGCGGACAGCCCCAAAACCCACAACACCGCACGCAAGAGGCGTGCGCCGGACCGCAAGGGAGTCATGGCTACTCCCGCGTCCGGCGAGCGGCCGCCGCAAGGCGGCGGAGCCCCACGGCGGCGGCCCCGGCCGCGCCCGCGAAGCCGGCGACCACGATCCCGATTCCAGCGATGCCTTGCGACCTGAGCAGGGCCGCGGCGCCGGCGCCGAACACGTCGGTGACGAGCACCCCCAGCGCCCCGGTGACGGCCGCCTGGGCCTGCGCCCCTGCCTGCGCGGCGAGGTACATCGCCACGTCGGTGCGGAACGCGAGCCAGACCAGCGCCGACGACATCGCCGCCGCCAGCACCACGGCGCTGGCGGCCATCACGACGCGGAGGGTCGGGTGACGAGGCACGAGGCGCCGCGCCCCCTCGACGAGCGCGACATGCCATGGCTCCACGACCTGAACGTGGGCCATCACGCGGCCGGCGAACGCCGGCGAGGGAGCGAATCGCGGGAGGTCGTCGAGGGCCGCCAGCACCACGCGCGCGTCGTCGACGCGCCCCCGGCATTCGGGGCAGGCGTCCACGTGGTCGCGCAGCGGCGCAACGCCGAAGCCGACCTCGCTGTCGAGCAGCAGGTCGATTTCGTTGGGGAGAAGGTGTCGGTGCTGCATGCGTGCCTCACGGTTTCCTACGGGTTGGGAAGTGCTTGGGTTTCGGCGGCTTCCGGACGGGGACCCGTCCAGGTGTTTCGGTCTATATTCGGCTCATTCCCTGAGGTGTCCCAGCAGGTCACGGAGCTCGATCCGGGCGCGGTGGATGTAGGTCTTTACGGTGCCGAGGGGCAGGTCGAGCGTCGTGGCGATCTCCTCGTACGACCTGCCCTCGACGTGGCGGAGGAGGATGCACGAGCGGTACTCGGGCCGGAGCTTGCCGATGGCCCGCTCGATCTCGGTGCCGAGCTCCCGGGCCTCGATCTCGTCGAGTGCCGACTCGGCCGTGTCGGCGATCTCGAACGACGTGGCCTCGACCTCGGTGGGGGTCCGCGCGTGGGGCGACCCGCTCACGGACACCGTGTCCAGCTGCCGCCGTCGCAGGTGATCGATGGCGACGTTGTTTGCTATCTTGAACAGCCAGCTCGAGAGCTTGAACTCGGGCCGGTACTTGTCGATGTGGTTCAGGACCTTGATGAAGGCGTCCTGCGCCAGGTCCTCCGCAGTCGCACTGTCGCGGACCATCCGGTAGATGAGCGAGAACACCGGGCGCTCGTAACGGCGCACCAGCTCGCGGAAGGCGTCTTCCCGCCCGCGTTGCGCGAGCGCGACGACGTCGGCGT
>JAYEKC010000422.1:0-2175 GCA_034716715.1 Gemmatimonadota bacterium
GTCCGGGCGCCTTCCGCGGCGCCACCGACCCTGTATGGTTGTACGGGGTACCACACCTGCACATGCCAGCGACCACCCTTCGTTCCCGCACGACCGCCGCGCTCGCGGGCGCCGTCCTCGCCGCGGCAGCCCCGCATCCGGCGCGCGCCCAGATCATCCGGTCGCCGCGCCCTGCCGACACCACGGCCGCGGCGCCCGTCGACACCACCCGCAGCCCCATCGACCAGGCGCGGTTCATCCAAGGCGCGTTCGAGCAGTTCCGGCGCACGCACCTGCCGGCGTACCACGGCGGACGGCCCGGCACGTGCGACGAGCAGGTGGGACGCTTCTGCTACTGGTACGACGAGCGCGCGACCGCCCCGCCGGAGCTCCCCGAGGTCACCGCCCACCGCCGCCAGCTCCTCAAGTCGCTCGACTCCCTCGCCCGCAAGGCGCCGCACGACGACTGGATCCTCGGCCAGCGCGTCCGGTACTATGTGGAGGAAGGCCAGCCCGCCTCCGCCCTGGCCGCCGCGCGTGGGTGCGAGAACGGCACGTGGTGGTGCGACGTGATGGTCGGCTACGCCCTCCACTCCGAGGGCGAGTATGAGGCCGCCGACAGCGTGTACGCCGGGGCCATCGCGAAGATGATGCCGCGCGACCAGTGCGCGTGGCGCGACATCTCGCTCCTGCTCGACCCGGAAGCCCTGCAGCAGTACCGCCGCCTCGCGTGCGACGACCCGAAGCGCCGTGCGTTCGAGGACCGCGTCTGGTGGTACGCGCGCACGCTCTACCTGATGCACGGCAACGACTCGCGCACCGAGCACTACGCGCGCGTCACGCTCGCCCTGCTGCTGCGCGACGCCGCGACGCCCCACCAGTTCGGGTTCGACGACGACGAGCGCGAGCTGATGCTGCGCTTCGGCCCGTCCATCGCGTGGATGCGCGGCGGGTCGTCCGACCCGCGCAGCCGCTCGTTCGACATCATCAGCCACGAGCCGGTGCCGGCGTACCGGTACATCCCGGCCAACTTCGTCCTCAACAACCCCGCCACGTCCGACTCGGCCGACTGGCGGCTGCAGCTTCCCCCCGTCATCGGGCGCTACGCGCCGCCCTACGCCAAGGTCTTCAAGCCCCTCGAGCACCAGAAGGCCATGTTCCGCCGCGGCGACACCGCGCTCGTGGTCGTGGCGTACGACACGAAGGACTTCCCGGAGTTTGCCAACACGCCCATCCAGGCGGCGGTCACCCTCTCGCCGGGCGACGTGCCGAACGGGTTCCAGTCGCGCCGGTCCGCGCGCCGCGCCGACATCCTGACCGTCAAGGCGCCGTGGGGCCCGCTTATCATGAGCGCCGAGGTGGCCGCACCCGACCACGCCGCAGTGGCGCGCGCCCGGTACGGCATCCGGCCGCCGTACGCGGTCGGCGCGCGCGTCAGCCTGTCCGACCTCCTCTTCTACAAGCCGTACGGCGCCTTTCCCGCCAACGCCGACGAGGCCATCCCGCACGCCCTCCCCACCGAGCGCGTCATGGCGAACGACAAGCTCGGCGTGTTCTGGGAGGCCTACAACACCGACCCCGCCGGCGAGCGCATGCTGGTCACGCTCCGCGTCCAACCCGAGGACAACGGGCAGCCGTCGGGCGGGTTCCTCCGGCGAGCCTTGGGCCTCGGGGGCCGTGAGATCGTCCCCGTGACGGTGTCGGTGCAGGACATGTCGGCCTTCGGCGCACGGGTGTCGCCGCGCGCCCTCGAGGTGGACATTTCCACGCTGCCCAAGGGCGCGTACGTGGTGCACCTCGAGATCGAGGTGGCGGGGCAGTACGTGATCCGTGCCGATCACCGCATCGAAATCGTCGGTCCCTAGGCGGGTGGTGCGCGGCGTTGGGTGACGCGGCCGGGTCCGCTATGTTTCGATGAACCGCTCCCGAATGCCCACGACATCGACCGTTTTTCGCCGTGCGCTGCCCCGCGCACTCTTCGTCACGACCCTCGCGGCCGTGGCCGTGACGCCAGCGTGCCTTCCCGGCGAATCGCCCGCGAGCGCCGCCGCCGACCAGGCGCAGGACGCACCGCAGGTCCGTCGCGACTCCCTCGCGCGGCGCGATTCGCCCGCCCCGCGGCACGACACGGCGGCCCGGAGCACCGCACGCGCCGTGAGCCCCGCCGCGCCGGCCGTGTCGGCGCGGGCGGGCCGC
>JAYEKC010000423.1:0-2170 GCA_034716715.1 Gemmatimonadota bacterium
TCGAGACCGTGTTCATGATCCCGTGGGGCGCGTACTACCGGCAGCTCTCGTGCGCCGTACCGCTCGTGAACGGGGCGTGCCCGGCGGGCCAGGTGTCCATCTTCGGCTTGGCCGAGATGTTCGTGTTCATCGTGATCCTCCTCGTGGGATTCGTGTACGTGTGGAAGAAGGGGGCGCTGCAATGGGACTGAGCCTCGAAGCACTCGGCGGGCACGGTCCGGCCACCGAGCTGAACCGGATGGACCCGCGGCCGGGTGAGCCGTGGGTCACCACGAAACTCGACTTTCTCGTGAACTGGGGCCGCGCCAACTCGCTCTGGCCGATGCCGTTCGGTACCGCGTGCTGCGCGATCGAGTTCATGGCGAGCGCCGCGAGCAAGTTCGACCTGGCGCGGTTCGGCATGGAACGCATGGCGTTCTCCCCGCGTCAGAGCGACGTGCTCATCTGCGCCGGGCGCGTGCCGTTCAAGCTCGCGCCCATCCTCCGTCGCATCTGGCAACAGATGCCGCAACCCAAGTGGGCGATCTCCATGGGCGCGTGCGCGTCGAGCGGTGGCATGTTCGACAACTACGCGGTGGTGCAGGGGATCGACACGATCATTCCCGTGGACGTGTACGTTCCCGGGTGTCCGCCGCGGCCCGAAGGGCTGCTCTACGGCATCATGATGCTGCAGAAGAAGGTGATGAACGAACGCAACGCCACGCCGGGTCTCCGCGACGAGATGACCCCGGACCCGACGAGCAAGCTGTACATCCCGGCCTCCCGGATCGACGAGTTGTCCGAGCCGTTCGGCAACTCGGTCCACCAGACCCGCTCCGCGCCGTGACGTCCCCCTTCACGATCGTCCATCCCGGCACGGGCAGCGATGCCGTTCCGGTCACGCCGAAGAACGTGCCGCTCTCCGGCGGGCCGGTGAACCCGTCGGCGGAGGCGGTCCAGGCCCGGTTCGCCGGCGCCGTTGCGCGCGTGGCCGTCAGCCGTGGCGAAACCGCCCTGGTGGTGGCGCGGTCGCAGGTGCACGACGTGATCCGGTGGCTCCGCGACGAACCGTCGCAGGCGTACGACTACCTCTCCGATGTCACCGCCGTCGAGCACCGGGACTTCGCGCGGCCACTCGAGGTGGTCTGGCACCTGCGGTCGCTGCGGTTTCGCCGGTTCCTCCGCGTCAAGGTGGAGATCCCGAAGGGGGAGCCGCTCGAGGTCCCGAGCGTGTGGGACCTCTACAAAGGCGCCGACTGGCTCGAGCGCGAGTGCTACGACATGTTCGGCATCCGGTTCGCCGGGCACCCCGACCTGCGGCGCATCCTCCTCTGGGAGCAGTACAAGGAGGGGTTCCCGCTCCGGAAGGACTTCCCGCTCCGCGGCCGGTTCAGCCGGAGCGAGCAGCTGAAGAACGCCCTCGCGGCGAATCCCGAGGCGCGGTATTCGATGGAGGAGCTCTCCATCGCCGACGCGTTCGAGGAACTGCCGGTGGACATGCGCAAGCGCCTCGCGGGCGGGGAGAAGACCGGCGAATGAGCGACAAGCGCACGGTTGAGGTTGAACTTTCGACCACCGGGCTCGGCCCGGACGGCAAGCCGCAACGCGTGCCGCTCGTGGTGGGCGGCGACGGCGGGGGGCTGGCGCTGCAGGCGCCGCCCGCCGCCGAACCGGACCTCGAGGGTGAGCACATGCTCATCAACATCGGGCCACAGCACCCGGCGACGCACGGCGTGCTGCGCCTCGTGCTCGAGCTCGACGGCGAGACCGTCGTCCGCTGCATCCCCCACGTCGGGTACCTGCACTGCGGGTTCGAGAAGATCGGCGAGTACCGCCAGTACAACCAGATCATCCCGTGGACCGACCGCGAGGACTACCTGAACTCGATGGGCAACAACATCGCATTCGCCCTCGGCGCCGAGCGGCTGTTCGGCATCGAGATCACGGAGCGGTGCAAGGTGCTGCGGGTGATCGGGAGCGAGCTGTCGCGCATCGCCAGCCACCTCGTGTGGATGGGCACGACCTGCATCGACATCGGCGCGTTCACGCCCTTCCTCTGGGCGTTCCAGGAGCGCGAGAACATCTACAACCTCCTCGAGGGCTGGGTGGGCGCGCGCCTCACCACGAGCGGCACGCGGGTGGGCGGCATGGCCGCCGACGTGCCGGCCAAGTGGATCGAGGGCCTCACCGG
>JAYEKC010000424.1:0-2169 GCA_034716715.1 Gemmatimonadota bacterium
CCGCCCCGCCGGCATCCTCGGTGTCCGTCTCGGCCCCGAACTCGACGGTGGCGTCGTACTCCTTGGGCTCATCGTGCAGGTAGCGCAGCAGCCGCGTCGCGCGGCCGAGCAGGAGCACGAGCAGGCCCGTGGCGAACGGATCGAGCGTCCCGCCGTGGCCAATCTGGCGCTCGCCGGTGGCGCGGCGCGCGGCCGCCACCACGTCGTGCGACGAGACGCCGGCCGGCTTGTCGACGAGCAGCAGGCCGTCGCGGCGCTCAGGGGCCTTCGTCGCCGATGTCACGCTCCCCTGCCGTTTCCGGCGGCTGCGGCGGCGCGGCGGCGCGGGCGCTGTTGAGCAGCGACTCGATGCGCGCGGCGCGCGCCACGCTCTCGTCCAGGCGGAACGTGATGTCAGGCGCGAGCCGGAGGCGCAGCGCCCGGCCCACGCGCGAGCGCAGCTGCGGCGCGACCGCCTGCAGCCCGGCCAGCGTCTCGGCGCGCGCGCCCTCGTCTGCGTAGACGCTCACGAAGACCGTGGCCGACGCGAGGTCGCGCGACATGTCGACGCCCGTCACGGTGACCAGCCCCGTGACGCGCGGGTCCTTCACGCCCTCGGCGAGGATGGTCGCGATCTCCTCGCGCACCGCTTCAGCGACGCGGTCGGGGCGGCGCGGGTCCCGTGGAGGCACCTGCCCCCCGTCACCCGGCCGTGGGCTGCAGCGTGCGCGCGACGCTCTCCTTCCGGTAGCACTCGAGCACGTCGCCGACCTTCACGTCGTTGAAGTTCTCGATGCCGATGCCGCACTCGAAGCCGTCCTTGACCTCCTTGACGTCGTCCTTGAAGCGACGGAGCGACGCAATGGCGCCATCGTAGACCTCCTTGCCGTCGCGGATGACGCGAATGCGGGCCTGCCGGTTGATGAGGCCGCTGCGGACGTAGCAGCCGGCGATGGTGCCGACCTTCGACACCTTGAAGGTTTCGCGAACCTCGGCCTCGCCGACGATGACTTCCTTCTCCTCCGGGCGCAGCATCCCCTCGAGGGCGGCGCGAACGTCGGCCACGGCCTCGTAGATGATCTTGTAGAGGCGGATGTCGACGCCCTCGCGCTCGGCCGCGGCGCGGGCCTTGTTGTCCGGGCGGACGTGGAATCCGATGATGATGGCGCCGGACGCCTTGGCCAGCAGGATGTCGCCTTCAGTGACGGCGCCGACGGCACGCTGGATGACCTCGACGGACACTTCGTCCGACGAGAGTCCGGCGAGCGCGTCCGCGAGGGCCTCGGCGGGCCCGCCCTGATCGGCCTTGATGAGCAGCTTCAGCGAACGCTTCTCGTCGCCCGCCGCCTGCGCCATGAAGTCCTCGAGCGACACCGCACCCTTGGAGGTGCGGCGGCTCTTGGCTTCGCGGTCGAGGCGCTCTCGCGTCTGGGCGATCTCGCGGGCCTTGGTGGAATCCTCCACGACGAGGAACTGGTCGCCGGCCATCGGGACGCCGCTCATGCCGAGCACCTGCACGGGCACGGCCGGCCCCGCGGACTTCACCTGCTTGCCGCGCTCGTCGAGCAGTGCGCGCACGCGGCCGGAGAAGAGGCCGCAGATGAAGTCGTCGCCGACGTTGAGCGTGCCCGTCTTCACGAGCACCGTGGCGACGGGACCCTTGCCGGCGTCGAGCTGCGCCTCGATCACGGAGCCGGTCGCGCGGCGGTCCGGATTCGCCTTGAGGTCCAGGATCTCCGCCTGCAGCAGGATCTGGTCGAGCAGCCCGCCGACGTTGGTGCCCTTCTTTGCGCTGATCTCCGAGCTCAGCACCTGCCCGCCGAACTCCTCGAGCACGACGTTGTGCGCGAGCAGCTCCTGCTTGACCTTCATCGCGTTGGCAGTCGGCAGGTCCACCTTGTTGATGGCGACGATGATGGGCACGCCCGCGTTCTTCGCGTGCGAGATCGCCTCGATGGTCTGGGGCATGACGGAGTCGTCCGCGGCCACGACGAGGACGACGATGTCGGTCACCTGTGCGCCGCGGGCGCGCATCGCAGTGAACGCCTCGTGGCCCGGCGTGTCGAGGAACGTCACCTGCTTGCCGGAGGGCGTGGTGACGTGGTACGCGCCGATGTGCTGCGTGATGCCGCCCGCCTCGCCGGCCACCACGTTCGCCTTGCGGATGTAATCAAGCAGCGACGTCTTGCC
>JAYEKC010000425.1:0-2162 GCA_034716715.1 Gemmatimonadota bacterium
AGGTGAAGAAGGACGAGCCGCCTCCGCCGAAGCCACCGCCGGCCCAGGCCCCGCCGCCGCCGCAGAGCTTCCAGGTGCTCACCGCCCCGGTGAACATCCCCAACGTCCTCCCGGACATCGACCTCACGGCGAAGCTGACCAACGAGGCCGACTTCACCGGCAAGGGCGTCCAGTCCGCCAAGGCCAACACGGGTCCGGTCGCGAAGCCCGAAGGTGACCAGCCGTACTTCGAGTTCATGGTCGAGAAGCCGGTGACCGAGGCGTCGAACACGTCGCGGCCCCGGTATCCGGACATCCTCAAGTCCGCGGGCGTCGAGGGCGAGGTCCTCGCGCAGTTCGTCGTGGACACGGTGGGCCGCGTCGAGCCGAATTCCTTCAAGGTCCTCAAGACGACGCACCCGCTGTTCGAGGCAGCCGTTCGCGCGGCCCTGCCCGGCATGCGGTTCATCCCGGCGGAAGTCGGCAACAAGCGCGTCCGCCAGCTGGTGCAGCAGCCGTTCGTGTTTGCGATCGCGAAGTAGCGTCAGTCCTTCACTCTTGCCGGAGACTTTTGCGTTATGAATCTCTCGCTGGTTGAGCTCTACGGAACCATGGGCGGATTCGCCAAGGGTATCGTGTTCACCCTGGCCGTCATGTCCATCTGGTCGCTCACCGTCATGATCCAGAAGTGGTGGTTCCTCCGCTCGGCGCAGGCGCAGACGCGCAAGTTCGCGCCCGAGTTCTCGCAGTTCCTCGAGGAGGACAACCTCACCGAAGCCATCAACCTCGCCGAGCGCTACAAGAAGTCGCACGTCGCGCGCGTGCTGGGGAACGCCCTCTCGGAGATCAAGCCCCTCATCGCCGACGGCTCGGTCACGGTCGCCGACATCAACTCGGCGGAGCGGGCCATCGAGCGCGAGATGCTGATGACGATCGTGCTCATCAAGCGCGGCCTTGGCATTCTCGCCACGACGGGCTCCACGGCGCCGTTCGTGGGCCTCCTTGGCACCACGATGGGCATCGTGAACGCCTTCACGGGCATGGCGCAGTCGGGCGGCGGCGGCCTGGGCGCGATCTCGGCCGGTATCGCCGAGGCGCTCATCACGACCGCCTTCGGCCTCCTCGTGGCCATCCCGGCGGTGTGGGCGTACAACTACTTCCAGACCAAGGTCGACAACATCACGGCCGAGATGACGTACTCGTCGAAGGAAATGATCGACTACCTCATCAAGGGCGTGTCGGGCGAGTTCGGCCGCAGCCGCTTCACCCGCGAATTCAACACGGCCGCGCAGAACGCGGCGAAGATCTGAGCCGGTCGGCTACCCACCACTCAGGGAGGTAACCGATGGGCGTACAACTTTCCAACGATGGCGTAAAGGCCGAACCGAACGTGACGCCAATGATCGACGTCATGCTCGTGCTGCTGATCATCTTCATGATCGTGATCCCGCAGCTGCTGGCCGGCTTCAACGCCATTCCGCCGGAAGGGCAGAACCTCAGGCCGCATCCGAACGAGGACGAGGACATCATCCTCGGCATCGACGCCGAGGGGAAGTTCTACCTCGACAAGAAGCCGTACTCCGATGACGAGCTGCCGACGAAGATCCGGGAGAAGTACGACAACCGGACGATCGACAAGATCATGTTCATCAAGGCCGACCGGAACCTGAAGTACCAGCGGATCATCGAGGCCATGGACATCGCCGCCCACCAGGGCGTGCGCGTGGCCGCGCTGATCACCGACCAGACCAAGGGCACCCAGTCCCTGATCGAGTCGGACAACGCCGGCCAGGACCTCGGCATCGGCGGCGGCAGCAAGAAGGGAGGGACTCCGTAATGGCGATGTCCGCGGGCGGAAAGGGCGGCTTCACTTCCGAGCCGAACCTCACGCCGATGATCGACGTGCTCCTCGTGCTGCTCATCATCTTCATGGTGATCATCCCGATGGGGCGAAAGGCCTTCGACGTGCAGCTGCCGGATCCCACGGCGCCGCCGCCGCCGAAGAACCAGAAGGTCAACCAGATCGTGCTCGAGGTGAATCCCGGCGACCAGTTCCTCGTGAACAAGACCGCGATCCCGAGGAGCGAACTGTTCGACTACCTCAAGAAGACGTACGACCCGCGTCCCGAGAAGATCATCTTCATCAAGGGCGACCCCGAGGTGAAGTATCAGGACGTCATCTT
>JAYEKC010000426.1:0-2158 GCA_034716715.1 Gemmatimonadota bacterium
CCCTGATCCGTGTCCACGCCGTAAAAGCGTCGAGACGCACCGATCCGTAAATTCACCCCGATCATGAATCGCCACGACCGCTATCTCCCGCTCATGCTGCTCCTGTTCATCGGCAGCGGCTGCGCGGCGCTCATCTACGAGATCGTCTGGTTCCAGGTGCTGCAGCTGGTCGTCGGCTCGTCGGCGATCTCGCTGGCGGTGCTGCTCGGCACGTTCATGGGCGGCATGTTCGCCGGCTCGCTGTTGCTCACGCGGTATGTGTCGCGGGCCGAGCACCCGCTGCGCGTGTACGCGAAGCTCGAGTCGCTCATCGGCGTCGTCGGTGCGGTGCTGATCGTGGTCATGCCTCTCGTGGGCCGGCTCTACACGGCCGTGGACGGCGGCGGCCCGACGAGCATCGTGCTGCGCGCCATCGTGAGTGCAATCCTGCTGCTGCCGCCCACCATCCTGATGGGCGCCACGCTGCCGGCCATCTCGCGCTACGTCGAGGCCACGCCGACGGGCGTGTCGTGGCTCGGGTTCTTCTACGGCGGCAACATCCTCGGCGCCGTCATCGGCTGCCTGGGCGCCGGTTTCTACCTCCTGCGCGTGTACGACCTCACCACGGCATCGCTCGTCGCGGTGGCGCTCAACGCGATCGTGGCCACGCTGGGCTTCGTCCTCGCCAGGCGCGCGCCGTACGATGCGCCGGCTGGCGACGGCGCGGCGCGCGGCAGTGTCTGGTCCGTGTTTCGCGGCATCGCGTCGTGGGCGCCGCGCGGCGTGTACCTGGCCATCGCGCTCAGCGGCCTGACCGCGCTCGGCGCCGAGGTGGTGTGGACGCGGCTTCTCTCGCTGCTGTTCGGCGCGACGACGTACGCGTTCTCGGTGATCCTCGCCGTGTTCCTCGTCGGCCTTGGCATCGGGAGCGCCGTGGGGTCCACCGTTGCGCGCAACACGGCCAACGCGCGCGCCACGCTCGGCTGGGTGCAGCTCTTCCTCGCGTTCACCACCGCGTACGGCGCGTACATGGTGAGCCGGGGGCTGCCCTACTGGCCCGTGAACCCGTCGCTCGCGCCGAGCGCGTGGTTCAACTTCCAGCTCGACCTGGCGCGCGCCCTGTTCACGATGCTGCCCGGCGCGGTGCTCTGGGGCGCGAGCTTCCCGCTGGCGCTTGCCGCTGCCGCCAAGCCCGGCGACGACGCGGGCGCGGTGGTGGGCCGCGTGTACGCCGCCAACACACTCGGCGCCATCGGCGGGTCGCTCCTCACCGGCCTGCTGTTCGTGCCGTTCGTGGGCACGCACGGCGCTGAGCGCATCCTCATCGTGGTGAGCGCGATCTCGGCGGCCGTGGCGCTCGGGCCGCTCTTCCGGTCGGTCTCGGGCACCACCGGCGGGGAGCCGGCCCGCCCCGCGGTGCTCGGCGCCGGTGCGATGTTCGCGTTCAGCTTCCTGCTGCTCGGCGCGCTCTGGGCCACGTCGACCGTGAAACCGGTGCCCGCCGGCCTCGTGGCGTGGGGGCGCTCCCTCGCGTGGCAGGGCGAGCCCAACGCGCTCTACGTGGGCGAGGGCATCAACTCGTCCATCGCCGTCACCGAGGAGCCGAACGGCTGGCGCAACTTCCACGTGAGCGGGAAGGTCGAGGCGTCCACCGAGCCGCAGGACATGCGGCTGCAGCGCCTGCTCGGCAACCTTACGGCGCTGATGGACGAGAACGGGCCGAAGAGCGTGCTCGTCGTCGGGTTCGGCGCGGGCGTCACGGCCGGCGCGATCAGCATCTATCCCACCGTGGAACGGATGGTGATCTGCGAGATGGAGCCGCTCATCCCGGCCGTCGTCTCGACGTACTTCCGCGAGGTGAACTACAACGTCGCGAACAACCCGAAGGTGCAGATCGTCTACGACGACGCCCGGCACTACGTGCTCACCACCCGCGAGAAGTTCGACGTCATCACGTCGGACCCGATCCATCCCTGGGTGAAGGGCGCGGCCACGCTGTACACGAGGGAGTACTTCGAGCACGTGAAGGCGCACCTCAACCCCGGCGGCGTCGTCACCCAGTGGGTGCCGCTGTACGAGAGCACCGAGGACGTGGTGCGCAGCGAGGTCGCCACCTTCCTCGAGGTGTTCCCGAACGGCACCGTGTGGCGCAACGACGACCAGAGCGGCGGCGGCTACG
>JAYEKC010000427.1:0-2157 GCA_034716715.1 Gemmatimonadota bacterium
TTTCCTTCTCCGTCAAGCCGCTCGCGGGCATGGCGGCGCCGCGCTGGAACCCGGCCAACCTCCAGCGCCCGAGTCCCGACTTCAACGCCTTCGTCCACGTGGGCACGGACAACCGCGTGACCGTGCTCGTGGGCAAGATCGAGATGGGGCAGGGCGTGATGACGTCGCTCCCGCAGATGGCGGCCGAGGAACTCAACGTGTCGCTCGACCGGGTGGACGTGGTGATGGGCGACACGGACCTCTGCCCGTTCGACATGGGCACGTACGGCTCGCTCTCCACGCGCACGCTGGGCCCGGTGCTGCGTGCCGCGTGCGCCGAGGGCCGCGCGGTGCTGGTGCAGATGGCGTCCGAAACGCTCGGCGTGCCGGCCGACCAGCTCGACGTGACGGACGGCGTGGTGCACGCCAGGCGCGACGCGTCGAAGCGCGTCACCTACGGCGAGCTCATCGGCGGCAAGCGCATCGAGCGCAGGTACGAGGGGAAGGCCGCGCTCGAGAAGGTCGCCGACTTCACGATCATGGGCATCGCCACCCCGCGGCGCGACGCGCCCGCGAAGGTTGCCGGCAAGGCGAAGTACGCTGGCGACATGATGCCGAAGGGCGCGCTCCACGCGCGGCTGGTGCGGCCGCCGGCGCACGGCGCCACGCTCAAGTCGCTCGACACGAGCGCGGCCGAGCGGTATCCCGGCGCGCGCGTGGTGAAGGCGGGCGACGACGTCGTGGCCGTGCTGCACGCGCACTTTGACGAGGCCGACACGGCGCTGAAGCTGGTGAAGGCAACCTGGAACCCATCCCCGTCAACGCTCGACGACAAGAACATCTTCGCGCACCTGGAGAAGGCGGCGCCGGCGGGAAACCTGGTGCAGCAGGGCGGCGACGTGGCCGCGGGCGAGCATGCGGCGGCGACGGTCGTCACGACCAAGTACCTCAAGGGTTACGTGGCGCACTCGCCGATGGAGACCCACTCGGCGTGCTGCGAGATCGGCGCCGACGGGAAGGTGACGGTATGGGCGGGCACGCAGACGCCGTTCCCGCTCCAGACGCAGGTGGCGCGCGCGCTGAACGTGCCGGCCGAGAAGGTGCGGGTGATCGTGCCGTACGTGGGCGGTGGATTCGGCGGCAAGAGCGCCAGCCAGCAGGCCATCGAGGCGGCGCTGCTCGCCAAGGCGGCGGGCGTGCCCGTGCGCGTGGTGTGGGACCGGACGGAGGAGTTCTTCTACGACACGTTCGACCCGGCGACCGTGATCAACGTCAGAGCGGGGCTCACCGCGCAGCAGAAGATCGCGTTCTGGGACTACGAGGTGATCGCCGCGGGCAACCGGGGCGCCGAGCAGTTCTACGACATCGCCAACCACAAGACGGTGGCGCGCGGGCGATGGGGCGGCGGGCAGGGTGACCTGCATCCGTTCGCCGTGGGGCCGTGGCGCGCCCCGGGGGCGAACGCCAACTGCTTTGCACGCGAGTCGCACATCGACCAGCTCGCGCTCAAGGCCGGGAAGAACCCGGTGCAGTTCCGGCTGGGGAACTTCGCGGCCGATGACGTCGGCGCGCGGATGCGACGCGCGCTCGACGCGGCCGTGGAAAAGTTCGGCGCCATCGAGTGGCGGCACGCGGCGGGCGCGAACGGCTCGGCGCCCAACGGCACCGGGATCGGCGTGGCATGCGGCATTGACGCCGGGACCGTCGTGGCCGGCATCGCCCAGGTGCGCGTGGACAAGGCCACCGGCGACATCAAGGTCGAGCGCGTGGTGGTGGCGCAGGACATGGGGGTCGTCGTGAATCCCGTCGGTGCGATGCAGCAGCTCGAGGGCTGCGTGTCGCAGGGGCTCGGCTACGTGCTCAGCGAGGAGCTGCGGTTCCGGAACGGCGAGATTCTCGACAAGAACTTCACGTCGTACGCGCTACCGCGGTTCTCGTGGATCCCGAAGATCGAGGGCGTGTTGCTCAAGAACGACGACCTCCCGCCGCAGGGCGGGGGCGAGCCGGCGATCATCCTGATGGGCGCGCTGGTGGCGAACGCCGTGTTCGACGCCACCGGCCGCCGGCTCACGCAGCTGCCGTTCACGCGCACGCGCGTGAGGGCGGCGATGGCGTAACGGCGGGAGTCGGAGGAGCGGGGGAGCGGGGAGGGGACCGGCGGGGAGTGCGGGAAGCCCG
>JAYEKC010000428.1:0-2155 GCA_034716715.1 Gemmatimonadota bacterium
CGTCGAAGCGCACGGTGACCTTGGCGTCGCGCCCGGAGCCCGACAGCGACACGATCGCGCCCGACCCGAAACGTCCGTGGCGCACGCGCTCGCCGACGGCGAACGCGGGGGCGTCCTGCGACACGTCCTCCACGTCGACGGCTACTTCCCGCCGCGGGTCGGGGCGCCAGCGCGGCGCCTCCTCGCCGAAATCGACGTCGTCCCAGCCGGCGTCGCGGCCGGCACCGCGACGCCCCTGGTAGACGTGCGGCGTGGAGCGCAGGCGCGCCGTGAGGCGGGCGGCGACCAACGCCTCGGCCTCCGGCGTCACAAAGCTGGAGAGGCGCGACTGCATGAGTTCGCCGTTGCGCCGGCGGCTTCGCGCCCACGTGAGCATGAGGAACCGCTCCGCCCGGGTGATGCCGACATAGAATAGCCGCCGTTCCTCCTCGAGCCGCTCCGGATCCTCGACCGAGCGGCTGAGCGGGAAGAGGCCGTCCTCGAGCCCGGCAATCACCACGAAGGGGAACTCGAGGCCCTTGGCCGTGTGCAGGGTCATCATCGTGATGACGTCGGCGTCGGGGCCGAGCTCGTCCACGCCGGCGACGAGGCTTGCCTGCTGGAGGAACCGGTCCAGCGGACGCAGGCCGACTTCCCCGCCCTCGTCGATCACCGACTCGGCGGCGCCGCGGATCAGCTCGACGACGTTCTCGAGCCGCTCGACGCCGTCGGGCTCGGCCTTGAGGGCGTCGGCATAGCCGATCTCCTCGACGAGCTCGGCGACCAGCGCGTCCACGCTGGCGTCGGCAGCGCGCGCCTGCATCCGGCGCACGATGCCGACGAATCCGGCGAGGGCGTTGCGCGTGGCCGGCCGCGCGCCGACGAGCACGCGGTCGTCCACCGCGGCGTCGAGGACGCCGAGCCCGGCATCGCGCGCAGCACCGACGAGCATCTCGACCGTCGCCTCGCCGACGCCGCGCCGGGGCGCCGCCACGGCGCGCGTGAACGCCTCGACGTCGTTCGGGTTCGCCACGAGGCGCAGCCAGGCCAGCAGGTCGCGAATCTCGCGGCGGTCGTAGAACCGCACGGCCCCCACGAGCCGGTAGCGCAACCCGTGGCGGCGGAACGCTTCCTCGAGCGTCCGGCTCTGCGCGTTGGTGCGGTACAGGATGGCCACGTCGCCGAGCGTGAACTCGCCGCGCCCGCGGCGGGCCTCGATCTCGGCGACGATGGCCTCCGCCTCGTCGCGGTCGTCGGCGGCGCCCACCAGGGCGACGGGCTCGCCGCCGCCGCGCGTGGGCCGCAGGGTCTTGCCCCGCCGTGCCGCGTTCTCGCTGATGACCACGTTGGCCAGCTCGAGCACCTGCGGGACCGAACGGTAGTTCTCCTCGAGCCGGACGATGCGGGCGCTCGGGAAGTCGCGCTCGAAGTCGAGGATGTTGCGGATGTCGGCGCCGCGCCAGCCATAGATCGCCTGGTCGTCGTCGCCCACGGCGCACACGTTCCGCGCGTCCGAGGCCAGGAGGCGAATGAGTTCGTACTGCGCGCGGTTGGTGTCCTGGTACTCGTCCACGAGGATGTGGGCGAACTGGCGGCGCAGCCGCTCGCGGGCGGCCGGCTCCTCGCGCAGGATGCGCACCGGGAGCCAGAGGAGGTCGTCGAACGACACGGCGTTCGCGGCGGCGAACGCCGCGTCCCACTCGCGGTACACCCGGGCCACCGCCTTGGCGAGCGGCGTGAGCGCCAGCCCTTCATACTCCGCGGGCGTGACGAGGGCGTTCCGTGCCTCCGAGATCGTCGCCGCGACGAGCCGCGGGTTCCACGCCTTCGTGGACACGCCGAGGCGGTCCATCAGGCGGCGAATCACGCCGCGCGTATCGTCCTCGTCGTAGATCGTGAACGACGGGGTGCGGCCCGCCGCGGCGGCATTCGCACGGACGATCCGCGCCCCGATCGCGTGGAACGTGCCGATCCACATTCCGCGCGGGTCGTGCCCCAGGAGGCGGCCCACGCGGTCGCGCATCTCGCGCGCCGCCTTATTGGTAAACGTGACGGCGAGGATCTGGCCGGGACGCGCGTGCCCTTCGGTGATCAGGCGGGCGATGCGCGCCGTGAGGACGCGCGTCTTCCCGGAGCCCGCACCGGCGATGACGAGCAGCGGCCCGTCACCGTGTTC
>JAYEKC010000429.1:0-2155 GCA_034716715.1 Gemmatimonadota bacterium
TGCCCGAACTCGCGTGCCACGTCTATGGGTGCGATATCGGCATAGACTCCGTCGGCGAGCAGCGTGTCGCCCCGGCGCAGCGGCGGCGCGACGCCGGCAAGTGCTGCACTCGCGTGGAGGGCGTCCGTGGCGCTACCGGCCCGGAGAATCACTCGCCGTCCCGACACCAGGTCCGTCGTGCACACCGCGAGCGGAATGCGCCCGTCCCCGAGGCCCAGTTTCAGTGTCAGCCGGTCGAGCGCGGCTGTGGCCGGTGCGAGGAAGCTCGTGCCCGGGCCCCACCCGAAGAACATCTCCTTGATTGCGACGGCGAGCTTCAGCGGTCGTCGTAGCCGGTCGCCGAGCGAACCCGGGGACGGTGAGACCGGCTGCGGAAACGCTGACGTCTCGAATGCCAGGAGCGCCTCGTACCAGTCTGGTCGAAGGGCGTATGTGGCGCCGACGACCGCGCCCATCGAAACGCCCACAATCGCGCTCGGGGGATGGCCGAGCCGGTCGAGCGCCCGGAGGACGCCGGCGTGCGAGAATCCGCGGGCGCCCCCACCGCCCAGGACGAGCGTGTAGGGGCGTCCGGCGCGGTGCGAACCGGCCTGCGCCGCGCTTGGCATCGTGCGCTACTTCTTCACCAACGTCTTGACGTACTGCACGGCGGCATCGATTTCCGCCGCCGACAGCTTGTCCTTGAACCCCTTCATGTCGCGCCCCTTGCCGTTGGTCACGGCCTCGATCAGCTCCTTGTCCGTCTTGCCCGCAAGCGTCTCGCGCTTCGTGAAGTCGGCTATTTTTTCGTATTTGCGGAGCGACTCCTTGGTCGGCGCGCCGAACGAACCGTGGCAGTCCTTGCAGTTCTCGCGGTAGATCGTGCGGCCGTTCGTCGCTTGGCGGATGCTGATCGCGCGCCACGTCCCCGGCGCGCCGCCCGGGGGCGCCACCGCGGGCGCCGCGGGCGCCGCGGGCACCGCGGCCGCACCGAGTGCGGTCGCGGTCGCGCCGGCGGTGAGGGCAACGGCGGCAGCCACCAGTATCGTCTTCGTCATGCGTTCAGGCTCCTTCAGGATGGATGTGTGTACCGACGGTGTTGCGCGCCTAGAACGCGACGTGCAACTGCAGGGTGATTCCCTCGCGGCGCGGATCGCCGGCCTTCTCCGGCGAATCGAGGAAGTACTCCAACCCGACGCGCAGGTATTCCGGTGCGCCAACCGGCAAGAGGCTGCCGAACACCACGCGACTCGTTCCGTCCGCGGCCACGTCCCGATTTGGGTCTACGAACTCGAACCTGCCGTACGAGGTCCAGTAGGTCTTCGGCTGGATGTATGCTCCGCCAATCCAGTAACCGCCACCGGAGAGCGAACTCGACGAGAACTCGGACCCGGAACCGGTAGGCAGGCTCGTATTCGAGCCGAAGACATAACCGGCCTGCACCTCAAACGGGCCAGCGAACTTGTTCGCGGAGATGCCAAAGCGCGTGTACCGGGACGAGAGGTCCGGCTTGGATTCGCTCAGCCCCTTCACCTGGCCGAAGTAGCCCACGGCGGTCACGCCGCTCCCCACATCGTCCCAGAGGAGCTGGTTGGTGAGGACGAAATCCTGCGTCGTCGCCGGCGGTCCGGACATCTCCTCGCCTGACCCGGCAGTCACGCTGTTCACCACTTGGACCGACGTGCGGCTGAACCCGCCGGCCACGTAGAACGCTTCGGCGCCGGCGATGTCGCCGGTGAGCCGGAACGGAACGCCCTGGGCGACCGGACTGCTCAGCGGCAACGGCGCAAGGATCCCCGTCGGGCGGTCAAACCCAGCAACCGCACCACCGACGATCATGTGCCCCTGGCCGGCGCGAAGGCCCCAGAATCCGTCCTCCTTGCCCCACACGCCCACCACCTGGCCAACGAGGTCAACGGCTCCGTCGGGCGTGCGCTCGAACTCGAAGAAGCCACCGTAGTTCGTGCCGAACGGTCCCGCAACGTAGAGGCTTGCAGACGACGCCGACGTGGAACTGACGTCCGCCGGCGCGCCCTGCGTCCGGGCGTAGCTGTGCTCGACGATGGCGCGCATGGCGATGTAGTTGTCGATCTTTGCCACTTCCACCTTTTCGCCGATATCGTCTGGCATGCGGTACCCGGCCCACTTGAAGCGCAGGCCGGTACGGTTGAGGCGC
>JAYEKC010000430.1:0-2155 GCA_034716715.1 Gemmatimonadota bacterium
TCATGGGCGATGTGCGGCGCGCGTTCGGCCGCTGCGATGTCATGGCACACGACAACTGCGACACCGAGGACCTGACGCTGGCGATGCTGGAGTTTGACAGCGGCGCGCGCGGCAGCATCGTCACCACGACCACCTTCACCGGCGGGAAGATCACGCGCGTGGGCTTCCACGGCACCGGGGGCGCCGCGCTGCTGGACGATGACGGGCTCGCGATGTGGGAGTTCGAGGACCAGTGGCAGGAGGACCCGCTGCCGGTGGGTCCGGCCAACATCGTCGAGGACATGATGGCTTGCATCCGCGGGGAGCGAGACCCGGCGTGCCCGCCCGAGGAGGGCCGCAAATCGGTCGAGGTCCTGCGCGCGGTCCTGCGCTCCAACGAGCAGGGCACATGGCTCGACCTGCCGCTTGACGGCGCGTGAGGCGGCCGGCCTTCCACCCAGCGAGCCGTCATCGGCGGCCCGCGCCGCCGGCCTGTGTCGTTGCAGTCCCGGCGAACCGCGGGCGGGTCGGGAGACCAACGCCGTCCCCGCCCCGTTGCGCAGGACGAGAACGACATGCCCGCGTCCGCCGTCGTTCACGGCGGCGGCGCGAGCCTGCAGGCAAACCCCGCGCCGTCGTGGCAGCGCACCGTCAGGATCGTGGCCTCGTCGTCCACCGCCGCCGAGGAGATCTCACCGGGCGCGTCCTCCAGCCGCCAGCGCCCGCGCAACGTCACGCCCAGCTCCCGCGGCACGCTGACGTGGTCCTGCAGGTTCAGGTCCGCGTCCGAGATGCTGAGCCACCAGCCATCCCCGTCCGCCTCCAGCATCAGCAGGCACGGTCGATCGACGGAGGTCACGGGCAGCTCCGCCGCGATCTCACCCGGCTCGAAGAGCACGCAGGCGGTGATGCCCGTCGGCTCGTCGCGCACGATGTGCGCCCGCTCGTCGCGGCGCAGCACCCGCCACGGCGCATCACCGGCGTCCGCCGCCTCGGCCAGCGCGGCCATGCGCTCGGGAGTGGCGTTCACGATGATCGCGTACTCATACGCGCCGCCCTCGGGCGCGGTCCCGTGGTCGATCCACGCGCTGGCGAAGTCGCCCTCGGTGTCCTTCGTGTCATCCTTATCGCGCGAGAGCTGGTGCCGCCGCGCAACGTGGACCGGCTGACCGGCCGCCACGAGAAAGCCGGTGCCCACCGTGTCGATCAGCCAGCTCGCGCGGTCGCGGGGCAGCTCGCGCTCGACGTCACTGCCGGTGAGCCGCTCCCCATCGGCAACGATCGGCACCTCCGGCTCGGACAGGTGCCGCTGGAAGAGGTTCGTGAGCACCGGATGCTCGGCCTCATCGGCGGCGATCCCCGAGCCCAGCGCGATGACGCGGTCGCCCAGCAGAAAGTACGTCTTCCGAGCGTGCAGCCCCGGCGCCGCCCACTCGGGGCCCTCGGTCCGGTGCACCAGGCAGCCGTGCATGCCCCGGTGCGTCAGGCCGCCGGCGAAGGTGTGCGGGGTCCGGGTGTGCTGCGTCCCGTTCTTTGGATTACGCAGCTCGTCCAGCGGCAGGTCAGGGGCAGTGATGCCGTCGAAGCGCGCCCAGTCCCAGCCCTCGGCGACGTAGCCGCTGCCCGCCAGCGAGATCGGCTCCCCGCCGCGCAGGATCGTCAGCGCCCCTGCGCCGATGAAGGCCCCGAAAGCGTTCACGTTGGCGTAGATCTCGGTGCCCCAGAAGTACCGCCCGAAGGCGTGGGCGCAGACCAGCCAGTCGTCCCGCCGGTGCGCAGTGATCCCCGCGTAGGGCATCGTGAGGCTTCCCTGCGGCGGCGCCTCGGCCGACACATCGCGACCCTCGAAGGGCGGCTCCTCGGGCTCCTCGGCCGGCAGTCGCAGGTGCGCCGCCGCCAACTCCGCGTCGAAGTCCGCCTCCCCCTCGCCCGGCCCGGCCTCTGCCATCTGCCGGTACATGGACGCGCGGATCCTGCCGCCGCTGAACGGGTGGCGACCGTGCATGGAGAAGGGCACATCAAGCAGGTTGCCGTAGAAGCGCAGGTGCATCAGATACAGCTTCAGGCGCGCGAGGGCGCCTTCGATCAGCTCCCACGGCGTGTCATCCAGCGCGGCGACGACCCCCGTGAAGACCGGCACCGTGTAGCTTGCGTACGCAAAGTAATGAGCGCCGTG
>JAYEKC010000431.1:0-2126 GCA_034716715.1 Gemmatimonadota bacterium
GCGGCCGACGTCGGAAAGCAACCGCGCCCGCAGCGCGCCGTACGTCACCGCGTGCTCGTAGGCGGGGAACCGCGCGGCGAGCGCCTCGATGCCGCCAATCGCGCGAAGGCGAGCCGCACGACTCGCCGCGGAATCGCCCGCCGCGCGCGCGGCCGAGTCGGCCACGAGGTGCACCTCGACGGCGTTGCGCAGGAGGTCGGCGGCGCGCGCCGGGTCGCCCACGCCGGCGGCGAGCGGCGCGAGGATCGAATCGGCGGCCGCGACGAATGCGCCGCGGCGCGTGAGCGAGTCGGCCACCTGCGCCGCCGCGGCCACCCGGACAGCCACGATCGAGTCGGCGAGTCCCTTGCGCCCGGCCGCCGTCGCGGCCTCCTGCGCCCGGCCCCACTCGGCCTGCGCGTCGGCGTACCGTCCCTGCCGGTACCGGGCGTCGGCCACGAACTTGAGGGCGTCCGCCGCGCCCGCGTCGGCGGGCCACCGCTGCGCGACGCGCGTGAACACGCCGGCCACCACGTCCCACCGCCGGGCCTCCGAGGCGCGCCGGCCCATCGCCACGAGTGCGGCGCGCGCGTCGTCGGGCGCCGCGCCGGCCACGAACCGCTCGGTGGCCGCGAACAGCGAGTCCTCGATCGCCACGAGCGCCGGCGGTGCGCCTCCGGTCGCCGCGGTACCTCCCGCCGGCTGCGCTCCGCCACCGGCGCCGCGCCGCGCCGACACCAGCGCGGAGTCGAACGCCACCACGGCGTTGCGCCGGGCCGCGGCGGCCAGCACCGAGTCGCCGGGCCAGCGCGCCGCCGTGCGGGAATACGCCGCCCCGGCGGCGAACCAGTCGTGCGCGCCGAAGCGTGCGTCGCCCTCGAGGGCGCTCACCCGTGCCGCACTGTCGCTCGACGCGAAGTCGGCCAGGTAGCGGCCGAAGAGCCGCGCGGCGGCGGCGTAGCTGCCCTGGCCGCCACGCCCCCGGGCGGCCGCGAGCTCGTACGCCCCGGCCTCGCGCAGCGCCTTTTCCCGGGCCGCCGCGGCATCCGTCGCGCGCGCCGCGTTGGCCGCGGCCCACGCGCCGCCCGGCGCGAGGGCGTCCACCAGCTCCAGCCGCGCCTCCTGCGCGCGCGCGGGCTCGAGCATGCGCGACTGGAACAGGTCCACCAGGTCCACGCGCGTCTCGAGCACGGCGGGATGGAGCGGCGCCTGGTCGAGCGCGCCACGGAACGCGACGATGGCGTTGTTGAACTCGCCCTGGTCGCGCAGCGCGTGCGCCACGCGCCGAAGCACGAGCATCCGGGTGCCCACGTCGGGGATGTTGCCCAGGTACCGCACCGCCTCGTCGGCGCCGCCAAGCTGCGTGATGGCGATGGCGAGGTAGTCGATGGCCTCCTGCCGCAGCGCGAGCCGCGCCTGGCGCTCGGGCGGCAGCGAGTCCACCTCGCGCACGAGCCGCGCGAACACGTCCACCGCCCGGCGGTACTCGTCGGAGCTCTGCCGCTCGGCCTGCATGTAGTCGCTCCAGCCCAGCTTGTAGAGCGAGAGGAAGTAGATGTCACCGCCGGCGGGGGCGAGCGCGATGCCCTGTTCGTAGGCGCGCGCCGCCTCGGCGAAGCGCGCGCGGCGCTCGTCGCCCGCCAGTTTCGACGCCTGCTCGAACCTGCCGTCGCCGTCGCGGAAGTAGGCCTCGGCGCGGTACGGCGAGCCCGGGCTGCCCTCGACGAGGGCGAACGCGCGCGCCGCGTCGTCGTATCGCTGGGAGGCGAAGGCGAGCGTTCCCATCGTGTAGGCGGCCTCGTCGGCGCGCGGGTCGCCGGGGAACTCGCGCACGAGTTCGTCGAAGCGCGCGATGGCGGGCCCGTAGTCGGGCCGCTCGGGCGCCGACGCGCCCCCCGCCCGCTGCGCCGCTGCGTACTCGGCATCCGCGCGGCGGCTGAGCAGCTCGCCCGCCTGCTGCAGCACCGCCGGCCGCAGCCGGCTGCGTGGCCACGCGGCGAGCGCGTCGGTGGCCGCGGCGATCGCGGCGTCGCGGCGGCGCGCGACTTCCGCCGCGTCGGCCCGCAGCGTGTCGGCGTCGATCGCGGCGAAGAAGAGCGCCGCAGCCGCGCCGTGCGCGGCGTCCTCCGCCACCCCGGCGAGCGTGG
>JAYEKC010000432.1:0-2124 GCA_034716715.1 Gemmatimonadota bacterium
CACCTGCCAGCCGCCGTCCGAGCCCTCGAGGATGCGGCGCGGGTTCAGCGGGTCGATCCACATCGCCTGGTGGTCGCCGTGCACGCCCTGCGCGATGGTGCGGAACGTACGTCCGCCGTCCTCCGAGAGGTTGAGCGAGCCGGAGAGCGTGTACACGCGGTTCGCGTCCTGCGGATCCACGCGCAGATCGGAGTAGTAGAACGGCCGGAAGTTGATGTTCGGGTCGCTGTTCACCGTGCGCCACGTCTTGCCGGCGTCGTCGGAGCGCCAGAGCTCGCCCTCCGACTTCGTCTCGCTCAGCACGTACACGATGTCGGGGTCACTCGGCGCCACGGCCACGCCGATGCGGTCCATGTCGCCCTTGGGGAGGCCGCGCAGCTTGTCCTTGCCCGAGAGCCGCTCCCACGTCTCGCCGCCGTCCACGCTCTTGTACACGGCGGTGTTGACGCCGCCGGACGTGAAGTACCACGCCCAGCGGCGATGCGTGTACATGCCCGCGTAGAGGATGTTCGAGTTGTTCGGGTCGGCCGAGAGGTCGGAGCAGCCCGTCTGCGGATCCACGTAGAGCACCTTGCGCCACGACTTGCCGCCGTCGGTGGTCTTGAACACGCCGCGCTCCTCGTTCGCGCCCCAGGTCCGGCCGAGGGCGCAGGCCCACACGAGGTCGGGGTTCTTCGCGTCGATCACGAGCCGCGCGATCTTGTCGGTCCCCTCGAGGCCGATCTTCGTCCAGTGGTCGCCGGCGTCCACGGACTTGTACATGCCGTCGCCCACCGACGCGCTGTTGCGCGGGTTGCCCTCGCCCGTGCCCACGTACACGACGTTGCGGTCGCTCGGCGCCACGGCAATCGCGCCGATGGAGGCCACCGGCTGGTCGTCGAAGACCTGCGTGAAGGTGACGCCCGCGTTCGTCGTCCTGGCGATGCCGCCCGCCGCGCCGCCCACGTAGTACGTGCTCGGGTCGCCGGGCACGCCCGTCACGACGGCGATGCGGCCGGAGTTGTTCGACGGGCCGATGGACCGCCACTTCAGGCCGTCGATCGCCGCGGCAATCGGGTCCCTGGCCGGCGGCGTGAGCTGCGGCCGGTCCACCGCGCGCCCCGGTTCGGTGGCGCGGGGCGGCGGCTGGCGGCCCTGCGCCTCGCCCGGGATCGCGCCCAGCGCGACGGCCGCGAGGACCGCGGCCGCCTGGAGCAGCGCGCCGCGCGACAGGGTGGACGCGGCGACGTGCAGGGCCGCCACGGAACGGAAGGAACGCGCGATGCAGGTCACGTCGGTCTCCGGTGCTGTGGGCGCGGCGACCGCGGACCGGCCAGCCGCGTACCGGAAACTAACGCCCGCCGTATTCCTTGGGTGGCACCGTCTTCAGGAAGGCGTACAGCGCGCGAAGCTCGTCGTCCGTGAGGTTGCGCGTCCAGCGCACGGGCATATACGCGGTGTCGAGGGCGGTGCCGTCGGGCCGCTTCCCCTCCCGCAGGGCACGCATGAAGTCCGCCTCGGAGTAACGGCCAATGCCCGTGGGGGTGATGTTGGCGGGCGGCTTCCAGTCCGGCGGCGTGCCGGGGATCGGACCGCCCGAGAAGGTGTTGCCGTGGCACCCGCCGCAGGACGTCGAGAGGTACGCTCCGTACTCGGCCGTGGGCGCGGGGGCCATGACCGCCGGGTGGGCGGCCGCGTGGTCCATGAGGTCGGCCGGCAACAACTCAAGGTCGCCCTTGAGGAAGAGCACGCGCCCGAGCGGCCCGATCGAGTTGGGCGCCGGGGTCCGCGCCACCTTCGGCAGCTGCTTGAGGTAGGCGATCACGGCGGCCGCGTCGGCGTCGTTGAGGCGCGTGTACTCGTGCGACGGCATGAAGAGCAGCTTCCGGCCGTCGGCCGCCACGCCGTGGCGCAGTGCGCGCTCCCAGTCCAGGTCCGTCATCGCCCCGCCAATGCCGCCCTCGCCCGCGGTGAGGTTGGCCGCGTGGAGCCTGGCGACGATCGGCGCGTCGATCACGGTCGCGCCGGCGAGGTCGGCGCCGTGGCAATCGCCGCACATGCCGATCGCCTTCACGACGTGCTCGCCGCGGGCGACGGTGGCGGAATCGGACGGGACCACGAGCGTGTGCCCCGCCACCTCCGCGC
>JAYEKC010000433.1:0-10835 GCA_034716715.1 Gemmatimonadota bacterium
GCGCGTCACCGGCCGCGGCCGTGGCCGCGGCATACTCCTGGATGGGCGCGAGGTCGTCGAGGATCCAGATGGCGCGACCGTGCGTCGCGATCAGCATCGCGTTCTCGCGCGGGTTGATCGTGATTTCGTCCACGCGCACGGTGGGGAAGTTGTCGCCCGCCAGCTTCTTCCAGCTGCGGCCACGGTCGAGCGACACGCGCAGGCCCGTCTCGGTGCCGAGGTACAGCACGTCGGCGTTCCGGATGTCCTCGGTGAGCGTCCGCGCGTTCTCGCCGTCGGCGAGGTTGCCCTTGAGCGACGTGAACGTCGCCCCGTAGTCCTTGCTGACCCACACGTACGGGGCGAAGTCGTTCAGGCGGTGGTTGTCCACGGTCACGTACACCGTGGCGGCGTCGTAGCGCGACGGCACGACGCGCGAGACGAAGCCGCCGGCCGGGAAGCCGGGGAGGCGGCTGGTGACGTTCTGCCACGACTTGCCGCCGTCCTTCGACACCTGGACGTTGCCGTCGTCCGTGCCGGCGTAGTACAGGCCGGGCTGCTTCGGCGACTCGGCGAGGGCGACGATCGTCGGCCACTGCGAGATGCCGTCGTTCCTCGAGATGGTGATGTCGGAGCCCTTGAGGCCCATGGTGACGATGTCGTCGCGATTGGCGTCGCTGGTGAGGTCGGGGCTGAGTTCGACCCACGAGTCGCCTCGGTCGGTGGACTTGAACACCTTGTTCGCCGCCGCGAGCAGCGTGCCCGGGTCGTGCGGCGAGAACATCAGCGGCGTGTCCCAGTGGAACCGGTAGCTCGTGCCGGCGGCAGGCGCGGGCACGACGTTGGCGGGCGACGGCCGGATGCTCTTCGACTCGCCGGTCTCCTTGTTCTTGCGCGTGATGTTGCCGTCCTGCGACTCGCTGTAGGAGATGCGCGAGTCGCGGAGGTCGGTGAGCGCGACGAACCCGTCGCCGCCCTGGATCTGGAACCAGTCGTAGTTCATGATGCCGGCCGTGTGCCGCGAGCGGCTGGGACCGCACCAGTCGTAGTTGTCCTGCATGCCGCCGCACACGTTGTACGGCGTCTCCATGTCGTACGACACGTGGTAGAAGAGGCCCACCGGCAGGTTGGGGACGAAGATCCAGTGCTTCGACTGGTCGTACGAGACGGCGATGCCGCCGTCGTTGCCGATCATCAGGTGGTCGGAGTTGTTCGGGTCGATCCAGATGGCGTGCACGTCGTCGTGCGTGGCGAGCGCGGCGTCGGTTTCCCACGTGCGCCCGCCGTCGATCGTCATCTGGAGCCCGACGCCGCCCATGTACACGCGGTCCGGGTTGTTCGGGTCGATGCGGACCTGGCTGAAGTACATTGGCCGCGGGTTGTTGGACGAGAGCTTGCGCCACGTGGCGCCGCCGTCATCCGAGCGATAGACGCCGGTGGCGCCCTGGTCGGCGCCCCCGCGCCCGCCCGCGCCGCCGCGTCCGCCGGCACCGCCGGCACCGCCGCGCCCACCCGCCGCGGCCGCCGGAGCCTCCTCACCCTCCGCCGGCGGTCCGCCGCGACCGCCGCCCGACGGTCCCTCGATGCTGGCGTACACGATGTTCGCGCTGCGCCGGTACACGTCGAGCCCGATCCGGCCCAGGGAGCCCGACGGCAGGCCGCTCGACAGGCGCGTCCAGTGCTCGCCGCCGTCGGTGGACTTCCAGATGCCGGATCCCGGGCCGCCGCCGTTCATGCAGCACGCGGTGCGTCGGCGCTGGTACATGGAGGCAAGGAGAACCTTCGGATCGCTCGGCGCGATGACGAGGTCGTTCGCGCCGGTGTCGTCGTCGCCCTTGAGCACGAGGCGCCACGTCTTGCCGCCGTCCGTGGACTTGTACACGCCGCGTTCCCCGCCAGCGCCGAACAGGGGGCCGGTGGCGGCGACGTACACGATGTCGCTGTTGTTGGGGTCGAGGACGATGCGGTTGATGTGCTTCGAGTTCGCCAGCCCCATGTGCGCCCACGTCTTGCCGCCGTCGGTGGATTTCCAGACGCCGTCGCCCCACGACGTGCTCTGCCGGTTGTTCGACTCGCCCGTGCCCACGTACACGACGTCCGGGTTGAGCTGCGAGACGGCGATGTCGCCGATCGAGAGGAGCCCCTGATCCTGGAGCAGCGGGACGAGTTCCGCCCCGTTGCTGGTCGTCTTCCAGACGCCGCCGTGGGCGCTGCCGACGTACCAGATGGCCGGGTTGGCCTCGTACACGGCCAGGTCGGCGATGCGACCGGACATCGTGGCGGGCCCGATGGACCGGAAGTGGAGCTTGCCGAATTCCGTGGCCACGGGCGCCTGGGCCACGAGAGGCGTCGCCACGAGGAGCGCGAGGGCGAGGCGAAGCACTGGGGGCATGCGGGTCATCGATCCTCCGACAGGGCATCGAGCGGCCGCGTGAGCGCAGCCGTTGGGGGGATGAAGATGTTAACGTCGGGTGCGACCCGCGGCGAGACATCGCCGGACCAGCGCGGCCACGGGCCCAATCCGATTACGCGACGCCGGTCCGCGGCGCTGTCATCGCCTGTGCGATTCCGCCGATTGAGGGAAACATTGTGAACACATCCGATTCGCCGGCGCGCGCCGGGACGCCGTTCGAGCCGCTCTCCACGTGGCGGGAATACCCGCCGGAGGAAATGCTGGCGCGGAGCAGGGCGTTCGCTGCCGAGATGCAACGCCGGCGCACCACGCGCCACTTCAGCGACCGGCCGGTCGCACGCGAGGTCATCGAGCGCTGTATCGAGGCGGCGGGCACGGCACCGAGCGGGGCGCACATGCAGCCGTGGCACTTCGTGGCGATCGGCGATCCTGCGATGAAGTCGGCGATCCGCGCGGCAGCGGAGGACGCCGAGGCGGAGTTCTACGCCACGGCGCCGGCCGAGTGGCTCGACGCGCTCGCCCCGCTCGGCACCGACGAGCACAAGCCGTACCTCGAGACCGCGCCGTGGCTCATCGCCGTGTTTGCCGAGCGCTACGGCACGGCCCCCGACGGGAGCCGGCGGACGCACTACTACGTCAACGAATCGGTGGGGATCGCGTCGGGGTTCCTCCTCGCGGCCCTTCACCATGCGGGCCTCGTCGCCCTCACGCACACGCCGAGCCCCATGGGGTTCCTCTCGAAGGTGCTCGACCGCCCGCCGAACGAGAAACCCGTGATGCTCGTGGTGACCGGGTATCCTGCACCGGATGCGCGCGTCCCACGGCTGCAGCGAAGGCCGCTCGCCGACATCGCCACGTTCCGCTGACCGCCATGGCGGCGCCGCAGTCCCTCGAGGAGCTCGAGAACCGGCTGTCGGATCCCGGCGCGGACGTCGTGCGCGCGCTCACGGCATGCCCGGGTGACATCGTCGTGCTCGGGGCGGGCGGCAAGATGGGGCCGACGCTCACCCGCATGGCCGTGCGCGCGGCGGACGGAGACCGCCGCGTCGTGGCCGTCTCCAAGTTCACCTCGGGCGCCGCCGAGGCAGCCATTCGCGCGGCCGGCGCCGAGACGGTGCGGTGCGACCTGCTTGATCCCGACGCGGTTGCCGCGCTGCCGGACGCGCCGAACGTGATCTTCATGGCCGGCCAGAAGTTCGGCACAGCCGACGCGCCGGAGCGCACGTGGGCCATGAACGTGACGGTTCCGCAGATTTGCGCCGTGCGCTACGCGACCTCGCGGATCGTCGCGTTCTCCACGGGCAACGTGTACCCGCTCGTGAGCATCTCGAGCGGTGGCGCGCGCGAAGCCGATGCCACGGAGCCAGTGGGGACATACGCCGAGTCGTGCCTGGCGCGCGAGCGGATCTTCGAGGCCGCCGCGTTGCGGGGCACGAAGGTGGCGATCATGCGCCTCAACTACGCGATCGCGCTCACGTACGGCGTGCTGACCGACGTTGCTGTCGCCGTGGCGACCGGCGCCCCAGTTTCCCTTTCCATGGGCTACGTCAACGTGATCTGGCAGGGCGACGCCAACCGCGCGGCGCTCGGCCTGCTTCCGCACGCCACTTCGCCGGCACGGGTGGTGAACGTGACCGGTCGTGACACGCTCCGCGTTCGCGACCTCGCCGAGGCGCTGGGCCGGCGGCTCGGGCGCGCGCCGGTATTCTCCGGCGTCGAGTCGGGCGACGCGCTGCTCAGCGACGCGACGCTCATGGCGTCACTGGTGGGCGCGCCGGATGTGGGCACGGACGCCATGCTCGACTGGACGGCCGATTGGGTGGCGAACGGGCGGCCGCTGCTCGGGAAGCCGACGAAGTTCGGCGTGCGGGACGGCGTGTTCTGATGGATGCGACCACGCGGACTCTTCTCGCCGATGGCGCGGTGATTCCCGCACATCCGCTCGCGCTGACGCCCACGAGGACGCTCGACGAGCGGAGGCAGCGCGGGCTGACCCGCTACTACCTCGACGCGGGCGCGGGTGGCGTGGCCGTTGGCGTGCACACCACGCAGTTCGCGATCCGCGAGCGCGGCCTGTACGCGCCCGTGCTGGCCCTCGCGGCGGAAACGGTGCGCGCCGAGCTGTCGCGCGCGCCGAGGCCTTTCATCAAGGTGGCCGGCGTGGCAGGCGGCACGCGCCAGGCGGTGCTCGAAGCCGAGACGGCGGCCGCGCTCGGGTACGACTGCGCGTTGCTCGGGCTTGGCGCCCTGCGCGACGCCACGAACGCCGAATTGCTGGCGCACTGCCGCACGGTGGCGGGCATCCTGCCGGTGTTCGGTTTCTACCTGCAGCCGGCGGTGGGCGGGAGGCCGCTCGACCATGCGTTCTGGCGTGCGTTCGCCGAGATCGAGAACGTCTGCGCGGTGAAGATCGCGCCGTTCAACCGGTACCAGACGCTCGACGTGGTGCGCGCATTTGCCGACTCGGGCCGCGACGACGTGGCGCTGTACACGGGCAACGACGACAACATCGTCGCGGATCTCGTGACGCCCTATCGGTCCGGCGACCGCGCGCGGCACATCGTGGGCGGCTTGCTGGGGCAGTGGGCCGTGTGGACGCGCCGGGCCGTGGAACTGCTGGCGACCGCGCGCGCGGCGCGCGAGGCGCGGTCGGTGCCGGACACGCTGCTGGCCGAAGGCGCTGCCCTCACGGTGGCGAACGCGGCGATCTTCGACGTGAAGAACGCGTTCGCCGGCTGCATTGCCGGCATCCACGAAGTGCTGCGCCGGCAGGGCCTGCTCGAGGGCGTGTGGTGCCTGGATCCGGACGAGGGCCTCTCCCCCGGACAGTCCGATGCGATCACTGCGGCGTGCGCTGCTCACCCCGAGCTGAGCGACGACACCTTCGTCGCCGAGCATCGGGACCGCTGGCTCAGGCCGTAAGGGAGCGGGCGCCCGCGGCCTGACCTGGGACGTCGGAGGCGGTGAGGCCGCTTGCGTCGAGCGCAAACGGCAGGATCTCGCCGAGCGAAGCGACGGATTCGCGCACCGCGTCGACGTTGTCGGGACCCGCGAGCACGAACACGCAGCCGCCGCCCGAGGCACCGGTTGCCTTCCATCCAACGGCGCCGGCGCCCTGCGCGCGAAACACGATTTCGTCGATGCGTGGCGTGGGTATCGCCGGGTGGAGGGAGCGCTGGTGGAGCCAGTGTTCGCCGATGAGCGCGCCGAGCGACTCCAGGTCACCCGACTCGAGGGTGACGGCCATGTCGCGGGCCAGCATCTTCATGGCCGCGAGCGCCTCGCGCGTGCGTCGCTCGCCCGCGCGATAGGCGTCGAGCACGGCGCGAATCGTGTCGCCGGAGATGCGCGATTCGCCGGTGTACACGAGCACGCCGCGCCGGGCGAACTCCGACGCGGTCTGCGGCGCCACGGTGAGTCGCCTGACGGCGACCGTGTCGGTGAACGTGAGGCCGAGTGCGCCACCGAACGTCGCGGCGTAGTGGTCCTGGCGACCGCCGGCGATGCCCATCTCCTCGACCTCCACGCGGCGGCCCTCCTCGGCGATCGCGCGGAGGTCCATCGGCTGCCCGTGCCAGCGCGCCAGCGCGCCAAACACCGCCGCGCTGGCGGCGGACGAGCCGCCGAGCCCGGCCCCCACTGGAAACCGGCTCTCGATGTCGACCGCCACACCGGAGGTGCGCGTCCGCCGCAACGCGGCCTCGACCAGCGGCGAAGGTGCTGCCGCCGCTCCACGCTCGCGGTACGTTTCCGACGCACGTGCCGTCGCGACCGCGTAGCGATCGATCGCCACGTTGCACACGTAACCGCCCTGTTCGTCGCAGTAGGGCGGCACGTCGGTCCACCCGCCGCCGAGGTCGATCCTGGTGGGCGCGCGCGCGGTGACGAGGCGGGGCAGGCCGGATTCACTCACGAGGCGAAAATAGCGTGACTGCGGAACGTGGGACGAGCGGGGGAACGGGAAACGTGCCGGCGGGAACGCTGGGAGTTGGGGGGGCGCCCAGTGCAGCGACGGTCCACGTGGTATCGCACACCCACTGGGACCGGGAGTGGTACCTGCCGGCCGCGCGATTCCGGCAGCAGCTCGTGGCCCTCGTGGACGACCTGATCGATGAGCCGCCGGCCGCGGGCGCGAGCTTCCTCCTCGACGGCCAGATGGTGGTGGTGGACGACTACCTCGACGTGCGGCCCGGCCGCGCCGACGCGCTTCGCGCCCTGGTTGCGCGCGGTGCAATCGAAGCGGGGCCGTGGTACGTGCTCGCCGACGAACTGATTCCCGGAGGCGAGGCGCTCGTGCGCAACCTCCTCGCCGGACGCCGCGTGCTCGCGCGGCTCGGGGCCACTGCGCCACCCGTGCTGTACTGCCCAGACTCGTTCGGCCACCCGGCCGCGCTTCCGGCGCTCGCGGCGGGATTCGGGCTCGGGATCATCATCCTGTCTCGTGGGTTCGGGGGCGCACGTTGGCCCGCCGCCGACTTCACGCGGTGGACCGCGCCCAGCGGCGAGTCGGCCCTGCTCTACCACCTCTCGCGGAAGGGATACGACATCGGGGAAAATCTTCCGACGCAGGTGGACGAAGCGCGCAACCGGTGGGCGGCGATGCGGGATGACCTCCTTGGCCGCCTCACGCTCGGAGTGGCCCTGCTGCCGAACGGCGCCGATCACCACGCGCGCCAACGGCACCTGCCGGAAGCGATCGACGCCCTCCGTGCGGCCGCCGCGTCGACAGACGTGCGCGGAAGCTCGCTTACGGCCTTCGCGCGGGACGCCGCGGGACGCGCCGCGAATGCCTCGCTCGCCGGGGTTCGCGGCGAACTGCGCGATTCGTACGGCTTCACGTGGACGCTGCAGGGCACCTTCTCCACCCGCGCCCACCAGAAACGCCGCAACGCCGCCGCCGAACGCCTGCTGTCGCGCGACGCGGAGCCGTGGGCCGCACTGGCGTGGCTGCGCGGCGGGCCGTCGCGGGCGCACCTGGTTGACGCCGCGTGGAAATCGCTGCTCCTGTGCCATCCGCACGACACGCTCTGTGGCTGCTCCACCGACGAGGTGGCGCGCGCCATGGACGCGCGCCTCGACGAGGCACTTGCCCAGGGTGAGGGGATTCGCGGCGACGCGATGCACGACCTCATGGGCCACGATCCCGACGCGGCACGAGAGCGACCGGACGACTGGCGGCCAATGGCCGTCGTTCGCAACCCGGCCGCGCGTCCCCGCTCGGGCGTCGCCGTGCTTCGGCTCGCATCGTTCGTGTCGGACATCAAGGTTGGCGCGAATGCGTCGCCGGGTCCGGTGCGCACGGCGAAGCCTGCCGTGCCGGCGCTGCGCGGCGTGGGCGCCCAGCAGGTGCTCGACAGGCGCCTGGCCACCGACCGAACGGACGCTCCGCGCCACTACCCGGATGCGGACGAAGTCCAGGTCAGCGAGGTTGCCGCGTGGGTGCCCGAGGTGCCGGCGTACGGCATTCGGTGTTTTCCGCATCAATCACGCGCGCGCCGCCAGGAGCCTCACAACCCGGCGCGGGCCACGGCTGATGGCGTCTCGAACGGACGCGTTTCGGTGGCCGTGGCTGCCGACGGACGCGCGACGCTCGCGGACGTCACCACGGGAAGGCGCGTGACGGACTGCATCACGTGGGAAAGCACCACCGACCGCGGCGACCTCTACACGGCGTCCATCCGCGAGTCGCGCCTCCGTCCAACCTTCAAGGGCATGCGCATCCGCCACCGGGGACCCGTGCGGGCCTCGATGGAAACGCGATGGGCGCTTTCCGGCGGGCGCGACCGCATCACCGCCACGGTCACGTTCATCGTAGACGCCGACGCGCCGTTCGTCCGCGTGATCGTCGAGGGCGTGAACGGAGCCTCCGACCACCGCCTGCGCGTCGGGTTCGGGACCGGCGTTCGCGACGCGGCCGTGATGGCCGACGCGATGTTCGGGCCGGTGGATCGCCGCGCAATCGTCGTGCCGGCGGCTGACGCCGCGATGGAGCTGCCGCCGCCCACCGCCCCGCTCCACCGCTACGTGTCGCTGTTCACGCCGGAGCACGGCGCCACCCTGTTCTCGGACGGTCTCGCCGAATACGAGGCGCGTGGAGACGGTGTGGTGCTCGTCACGCTCGTGCGCTCCGTGGATGAACTCTCCCGCGGCAACCTGCCCGAGCGGCCCGGCCACGCCGGGTGGCCCACCCACACGCCCGAGGCGCAGTGCCACGGTCCGTTCCGCGGCGAGTTTGCCCTGATGCTCCACGGTGCCCGCAGCGCGGCCACGGTCGATGCGATCGAGCGGGCGGCGGACGACGTGCTGCTGCCGCTCACCGGCGCGTCGCTCCGATCCGCGCTGCGCGACCCGGGCGTGGTAGCCGGCGTCGCGCTCGAGGGAACGGGGCTCGCCTGCCCGGCCGTGACGGTCAGCACCGACGGAGGCTGGCTCGTGTTGCGCTGCGTGAACGTCACGGAGGTGGCGCAGCGGGGAACGTGGCGGCTCCCGACGTCCGCGAAGGAAGCGCGGCTCGCGCGGCTCGACGAAACCCCGCTCGACCCCATCCCGACGAACGACGGTGCGATCGCGTTCACGGCCGGCCCGCGAGGCGTCGTCACCATCCTCGCGCGTTGATGCTTGCGAAGCCGGTAACGCGCCATGAACGTTTCGCAGCGCCGCCGTGCGGCCCGCGATTCCCGAACTGACCCCGCGTGCGCCGCGTCGCGCGCTTCCACCCGGACGGTGACATGATTCGCCTTCGACTCGCTGCCGCCATCACCCTGATCGCCGGGCTGTCGTCCGTCGCGCCCACCCTCGGCGCGCAGGCCCGGTCCGGAGCGCCCTACTTTCCCCCGCGCGGCGAGTGGGAGCACCGCGCCGCCGCGCAGGCCGGGCTGGCGCCGAAGGCGGTGGACGACGCGGTGGCCCTCGCCCTCGCCAACGAGTCCACGACGCCGCGCGATCTCCTCGAGGCGCACCGCGCGTCGTTCGGACGCGAGCCGTTCGGCGAGGCGGTGGGCCCGTTCCGCACGCGCGGCGGCGCGGCGGGCCTCATCGTGCGCCACGGGTACATCGTCGCCGAGTGGGGCGACCCGGACCGGGTGGACCAGACGTTCAGCGTCACGAAGAGTTTCGTGACGACGACGGTCGGCCTGGCGTTCGACCGCAGGATGATTCGGGCCGTCACCGACCCGGTTCGCGGGTACATGGCCCCGATCGTCGCGCTGAAGGGCGCGCCCGGAGGGCGGGCGCCGCTCGTTCGGATCCCGGCCACGAGCATGAACGGCGCCGACACGATCCAGGGCGTGAAGCCCACCGTCGCGTACGACGCGTTCGAGGTGCTCGAGCCGTTCGAGTCCGAGCACAACCGGAAGATCACGTGGGAGCACCTGCTGCGGCAGACGAGCGACTGGCAAGGCACGCTCTGGGGCAAGCCGGATTGGGCCGACCGGTTCCCGCGCAACGCCACCGACACGCTGGCGGTGATCAACCGGCACCGCGACGAGCCCGGCACCGTGTACAAGTACAACGACGTGCGCGTGAACCTCATGGCGCTCGCGTCGCTCAACGTGTGGCGCCGGCCGCTGCCGCAGGTGCTCAAGGAGTACGTCATGGACCCGATCGGCGCGTCGGACACCTGGCGCTGGCTGGGGTACGACAACTCCTGGGTGCTGATGGACGGCGCGCTGGTGCAGTCCGTGGCGGGCGGCGGCCACTGGGGCGGTGGCATGATGATCAGCGCGCGCGACATGGCGCGGTTCGGCCTCCTCACGCTGCATGCCGGCAAGTGGCGCGACCGGCAGCTCATTTCCGCGGAATGGGTCCGGATGTCGCGTTCGCCGGGGCCGGCCAACGACCAGTACGGGTTTGCCAACTACTTCCTGAACACGGGCCGCAAGGCGCTGCCGAGCGCCCCCGAACAGGCGTTCTACCACCTCGGCAACGGCAACAACATCATTTACGTGGATCCCGTGAACGACCTCGTGATCGTGGCGCGCTGGATGAACAGCACGCGAACGCTCGACGCGATGGTCAAGCTGCTCGTGCCGGGGAAGTAGCGCCGGCGGCGCCGGCGGCGCGCCGCTAGGCCCGCTCGGCGAGCCCCCGACTCGTGGTGACGTCGCCGGCGAGCCGGTCGCGCCACGCATCGCCCAGGAGCGTTGCCGCCACCACCGTGATGATGAGGGCAAGGCCGGGCGCGAGCGCCACCCAGGGCGCCGACACGATCACGTCGCGCCCGCCGGCGATCATGTTCCCCCAGCTCGGCGCGGGCGGCTGGATGCCGAGCCCGAGGAACGACAGTCCGCTCTCCAGCATCACCGCGCTGCCGACGCCAAGCGTCGTCGCGACGATCGCCGGGGCCACGGCGTTGGGAAGCACGTGGCGCCACAGCGTTCGCGACGCCGGTACGCCGAGGGCGCTGGCCGCCTCCACGTAGGGTCGCACGCGCGCGGCCGCCACC
>JAYEKC010000434.1:0-10819 GCA_034716715.1 Gemmatimonadota bacterium
GCGTCCGTGGCGTCATCTGCCGCGGCCGCCTCGGGCCGCGCCGCCGCCTTCTTCTTCACCACCTTCACCTTCGCCACGTCCTTCTCGGCCACCGGCGCGAGCGCCGTGCCGAGCGCGCCCGATTCCACCAGCACCACGTCCGACCACAGCACGTGGAACGCCGAGGCGTCGCCGTACGGCATCACGTGGACGTTCTGCAGGTTCCGGCCGGACTTGTACACCGCGTCCTTCAGCCCGTCCGTCAGGATGAGCACCTTCCGGTGCGCCACGTCGAGCCGGGCGAGCAGCTGCACCAGGCGCGACGTCTTCGGCGCGTCGTACTGGAAGGCGTCGATCACGTGCAGCGCGCCTTCACCGGCCCGGGCGTTGAGCGCGCTCTTGCGCGCCAGCGCCTTCGCCTGCCGCGGCAGCGACTGCCGGTAGCCGCGCGGCTGCGGGCCGAACACGGTGCCGCCGCCGGGCCAGTTGGGCGCGCGGGTCGAGCCCTGGCGGGCGCGGCCGGTGCCCTTCTGGCGCCACGGCTTCTGGTTGCCACCCACCACCCAGCGGCGGGTCTTGGTCGCGTGCGTGCCCTGGCGCTGGTTGGCGAGGAACGCCTTCACCGCGAGGTGCATCACCGGCATGTTCACGGTGCCGTCGAACGTCTCCGCCGGAAGCGCCACGTGGTCGCGCGGCGTGCCCTGCGCCGTGAAGGCCGATGCCTGGAGCGTCGGTGCGTCGGACATCGGGTCAGCCCTGCTTGCGGACGAGGACGATCCCGTTCTTCGGACCGGCCACGGAGCCGCGGATGTAGATGAGGTTGCGCTCCGCGTCGACCTTCTCCACGCGAAGGTGGGTCTGCGTGTGCCGCGCGGCGCCGTAGTGCCCCGGCATCCGCTTGCCCTTGATCACGCGCGAGGGATCGGTGCCCGCGCCCACCGAACCCGGGCGGCGGTGCTTCGTGTTGCCGTGCGTGTTCGGTCCGCCGCCGGCGTAGTGCCGCTTCACCATGCCCTGGAAGCCGCGTCCCTTGCTCGTGCCGGTGACCTTCACCGTCTCGCCGGGCTGGAAGATCCCGACCGTGACCTTGTCCCCCACGCTGTACGCGGGGATCTCGGCGTCCTTGCCCGGCGCGTCGTCGAGCCGGAACGAGCGCAGCACCGCCGGCGCCGCCTCGAGGCCCGCCTTGGCCGCGTGCGCCACCTCGGACTTCGCCGCGCGCGCGCCGCGGGGGCGCCGCTCGTTCTTCTTGCCCTCGCGGGCCAGCCGCTGGCTGCCGAACCCAAGCTCGACCGCGGCGAACCCGGCCGCGTCCCGGCTCACGACCTTCGTGACCGGGTTCGGCTCGGCCTCGACCACCGTGCAGGGAATCTGCTGGCCCGCCTCGTTGAAGATCTGGGTCATGCCCAGCTTGCGACCGATGATGCCGATCATGGGCTATTCCACCTTGATTTCGACGTCGACGCCCGCCGGCAGGTCCAGCTTCGTGAGGGCGTCCACCGTCTGCGCGCGGGAGTCGAGGATGTCGATCACGCGCTTGTGGGTCTTCAGCTCGAACTGCTCGCGGGACTTCTTGTCCACGTGCGGCGAGCGCAGCACGGTCCAGCGCTGCGTCTTCGTCGGCAGCGGGATCGGCCCCGACACCTGCGCGCCCGTCTTCTCGGCAGTGCGCACGATGTCCCCCGCGGCCTGGTCGATCACCGCATGGTCAAACGCCTTGAGCCTGATTCGGATTCTTCCGGCCATATGGGTTCCTCTACTGCCAGTCCGAGGGGACGGGAGACGGATGACGGGTGACGGAGACCGGGCGGTGTGCCCGTGGTCCGTGACCCGCAACCCGTTCCCTCGCCGTTGTCGTTACTTCAGGACCTTCGTCACCACGCCCGCGCCCACCGTGCGGCCGCCCTCGCGGATCGCGAAGCGGAGCTGCGGCTCGAGCGCCACCGGCGTGATCAGCTCGATGGTCATCTGCACGTTGTCGCCCGGCATCACCATCTCCGTGCCGGCCGGGAGCTCGATCGAGCCCGTCACGTCCGTCGTGCGGAGGTAGAACTGCGGACGGTACCCCTTGAAGAACGGCGTGTGGCGGCCGCCCTCGTCCTTCGTGAGGACGTACACCTCGGCCTCGAACTTCGTGTGCGGCGTGATGGACCCCGTCTTGGCGAGCACCATGCCGCGCTCGATCTCCTTCTTGTCGACGCCGCGGAGCAGGAGGCCGACGTTGTCGCCCGCCTGGCCGTCGTCGAGCAGCTTGCGGAACATCTCGACGCCCGTCACGACCGTCTTCTTGTCGGACCCGAAGCCGACGAGCTCGAGCTCGTCGCCCACCTTCACCTTGCCGCGCTCGATGCGCCCCGTGGCCACCGTGCCGCGGCCCGTGATCGAGAACACGTCCTCGACCGGCATCAGCAGCGGCTTGTCCACCTCGCGCACCGGCTCCGGGATGAAGGTGTCGAGGGCGTTGTACAGCTCCTCGATCTTCTCCACCCACGCCTTGTCGCCCTCGATCGCCTTGATCGCGGCGCCGCGAATGACCGGCGCGTTGTCGCCGTCGTAGTTGTACTTGGAGAGCAGCTCGCGGACCTCGAGCTCGACGAGGTCGAGGAGCTCGGCGTCCTCCACGAGGTCGCACTTGTTCAGGAACACCACGATCTTCGGCACGTTCACCTGGCGGGCGAGCAGGATGTGCTCGCGCGTCTGCGGCATCGGGCCGTCGACCGCGCTCACCACGAGGATCGCGCCGTCCATCTGCGCGGCGCCCGTGATCATGTTCTTCACGTAGTCGGCGTGGCCCGGGCAGTCGACGTGCGCGTAGTGGCGGTTCTGCGTCTCGTACTCGACGTGCGACGTCGCGATCGTGAGGATCTTCGTCGCGTCACGGCGGCCCTGCGACTCCGAGGCCTTCGCGACTTCGTCGTAGGCCACGTACTTCGTGCCGTAGCCCTTGTCGGACGAAATCTTGGTGAGGGCCGCCGTCAGCGTGGTCTTGCCATGGTCGACGTGGCCGATGGTGCCGACGTTTACGTGCGGCTTGGTCCGCTCGAACTTTGCCTTGGCCATTGGAGTCTGTCCTTGTTGCGGTGAGCTATGGTGAAGTGTGGAGTCGTGCGCTCTGTCTACTGTCTACTGTCTACTGTCTACTTCTGTTTACTGACGATTTCTTCCGCCTTCGCCTTCGGCACCTCGTCGTAGTGCGCGAATTCCATGGAGTACACGGCGCGCCCCTGCGTCATCGAGCGGAGCTTCGTCGAGTACCCGAACATCTCGGAGAGCGGCACCGTGGCCTCGATGGCCTGCGCCTCGCCCCGCTGCGTCATGCCGCCGATCTTGCCGCGCCGCGACGACAGGTCGCCGAGCACGTCGCCCATGTACGACTCGGGCGTCACGACCTCGACGTTCATCATCGGCTCCAGCAGCACCGGATGGGCCTGCCGCGCCGCCTCCTTCACGGCCATCGAGCCGGCGATCTTGAACGCCATTTCGCTCGAGTCCACGTCGTGGTACGAGCCGTACACCAGCTCGACCTTCACGTCCACCATCGGGTACCCGGCGAGCACGCCGTTCTCCAGCGCCTCCCGCATGCCCGCCTCGGACGGCTTGATGTATTCCCGCGGGATCACGCCGCCGACGATCTTGTCCTCGAACACGAAGCCCTGCCCCGGTTCGGCCGGCATGACGTTGATCACCACGTGGCCGTACTGGCCCTTGCCGCCCGACTGGCGGATGAACTTGCCCTCGACCTTGTTGACGGCGCGGCGGATCGTCTCCCGGTAGGCCACCTGCGGGCGGCCGACGTTGGCGTCCACCTTGAACTCGCGCATCATCCGGTCCACGATGATCTCGAGGTGCAGCTCGCCCATGCCCGAGATGATCGTCTGGCCCGTCTCCGCGTCGGTGTGCACACGGAATGTCGGGTCCTCCTCGGCCAGCTTCGCCAGCGCGATGGCCAGTTTGTCCTGGTCGGCCTTGGTCTTCGGCTCGATCGCCACGTCGATCACGGGCGCCGGGAACTTCATCGCCTCGAGGATGATCGGCTTCTTGTCGTCGCAGAGCGTGTCGCCCGTGCGCGTCTCCTTCAGGCCGATGGCCGCCGCGATGTCGCCCGCGCGCACCTCCTCGATCTCCTCGCGCTTGTTGGCGTGCATCTGCAGGAGCCGGCCCACGCGCTCGTCCTTGTCCTTGGTCGAGTTGTAGACCGTCGCGCCCGCCTTCAGCACGCCCGAGTACACGCGGAAGAACGTCAGCTTCCCGACGAACGGGTCGGTCGCGATCTTGAACGCCAGCGCCGCGAACGGCGCCGCGTCGCTCACCTCGCGGGTGTCGAACGTCTCGTCGTGGTGCGGCAGGTGGCCCTGGATCGCCGGCACGTCGATCGGCGCCGGCAGGAAGTCGATCACCGCGTCGAGCAGCGCCTGGACGCCCTTGTTCTTGAACGAGGCGCCGCACAGCACCGGCACGAAGTGCATCTTCAGCGTCGCCGCGCGGATCGCGTGGCGGATCTCGTCCGGCGTCAGCTCCTCGCCCGCCAGGTACTTCTCGATCATCACGTCGTCGTACTGGATCGCCGCCTCGACCAGCTCGTGGCGCGTCTTCTCGACGATCTCCTTCATGTCGTCCGGCACATCCACCACCGTGAACGTCTTGCCGAGCGTCTGGTTGTCGAAGATGTACTGCTTGCGCTCGATCACGTCGATGTGGCCCGTGAACATCTCGCCCGAGCCCACCGGCAGCTGGAGGGGATAGGCCTCCTTCGACAGCCGCTTGCGGATCATCTCCATGCAGCGGTCGAAGTTGGCGCCCACCCGGTCCATCTTGTTGGCGAAGATGATGCGCGGGACCTTGTACCGGTCCGCCTGGCGCCACACCGTCTCGGTCTGCGGCTCCACGCCGGCCACCGAGTCCAGCAGCGCCACCGCGCCGTCCAGCACGCGCAGCGACCGCTCGACTTCCACGGTGAAATCCACGTGGCCCGGCGTGTCGATGATGTTGATGCGGTACTCGGGGCCCGCCACGTTGCCCGTGTCGTGCGTCGCGCCGTGCCGCTTCCAGAAGCAGGTCGTCGCGGCCGACGTGATCGTGATGCCGCGCTCCTGTTCCTGCTCCATCCAGTCCATCGTGGCCGCGCCGTCGTGGACCTCGCCGATCTTGTGCGACTTCCCCGTGTAATAGAGGATCCGCTCGGTCGTGGTCGTCTTCCCGGCATCGATGTGGGCCATGATGCCGATGTTGCGGTAGTACTTGAGTTCGGTTTCGCGACCCATGGATCGGTTCGAGCTCTCTTTTTTCTCGCCGCGCGCGGCAGCCGTCGGTGCAGTCATTGGGATTCCGTCTGTCTACTGTCTACTGGGTACCGCCTACTCCCGGGAACACAAACGCGGGTGGACCAGCATCCCCGAGGGGACCGGTGTCCATCCGCTGTCGCCGGGTGCAGCCGCCACTCGTGCGCGACTGGGGACCCACGGCGCGCCGGAGACTCTGGTGCCGGCATCGCGATGGAGCCACCGCGATCCGTCTCCGACGTCGAGTTGTCCTGCGTTGCTTTTCGGGAACCTCGGCGCCGCAAGCCGTCTGCCGGCTGCGGCACTTCATCGACCGGAGCGGTCCATCGCTCCCTCGCGCGACCCTGAAGACGCCTGAAGTCGTTGGCGAGCCCATATTGGCCGGCACGCAGTGCGCCGGTTCGAGCACCCGGACCAATCGGGCTAACGCCCGATTTGCCAGAGCCTTAGAAAGGTAGCGGGAGCGGCCGGGATGTCAACTGGGCTCCGGCCCCAGCCACGGGGTGCCCCCCAACGGAAGAGGGGCGGCGCGCCCGGCGCCGCCCCCCTCCACTGCCTGCCGCGCGCTCGCTACCAGCGGTAGTGCGCGAACGCCTTGTTCGCGTCGGCCATGCGGTGCGTGTCTTCCTTCTTCTTCACCGCGTTGCCCTCGCCCTTCGACGCCGCGATCACCTCGGCGGCCAGCTTCTCGGCCATCGACTTCTCGTTGCGGTCGCGCGAGAACGAGATGAGCCAGCGCATCGCGAGGGCCGTGCGTCGCTCCGGACGCACCTCGACCGGCACCTGGTAGGTGGCGCCGCCCACGCGGCGGCTCTTCACCTCGACCACCGGCTTGAGGTTCGTGAGGGCCTGCTTGAAGACCGTCACGCCGGGCTGCGACGTGCGCGCCTCGACCAGGTCCATCGCCCCGTAGAAGATGCGCTCGGCCGTCGCCTTCTTGCCCTGGTACATCAGGACGTTGATGAACTTCGACACCGTCTGGCTGTCGTAGCGCGCGTCCGCGAGGATCACGCGCTTGATGCTCTTCTTTCGGCGGCTCACGACGCGGCTCCGGGCTTGGGCTTCTTCGTGCCGTACTTCGAACGGCTCTTGTTGCGGCCGCCGACGCCGGATGCGTCGAGCTTGCCGCGGACGATGTGGTAGCGGACGCCCGGCAGGTCCTTCACGCGGCCGCCGCGAATGAGCACGATCGAGTGCTCCTGCAGGTTGTGGCCCTCGCCCGGGATGTAGGCGGTGACCTCGAAGCCGTTGGTCAGGCGTACGCGCGCCACCTTGCGGAGCGCGGAGTTCGGCTTCTTCGGGGTGGTGGTGTACACGCGCGTGCACACACCCCGCTTGAACGGATTCGCCTTGAGCGCGGGCGCCTTGTCCTTGGCCCCGACGGCGCGCCGGCTCCGGCGAACGAGCTGATTAATTGTTGGCATTCACCCTGCGTCGTGTTCGTGGATCTGCCACTGCGTGGATCGCCTCACGAGTTGAGGCGGCACGGAACAGACCGGTAAAGATAGGGGAACGGACGCCGGTGGTCAACGGGCCCAAATCCATGTCTTTCGGGGCTTTAGGCCATCCCCGGCGAGGCGCCTACAGGTCCACCACCTCGTACACGGGGAGGATGTCCCGCGACCGCACCGTCGGCTCCAGGTCGCCCAGCAGGTGCGCGATCGTGTTGGCGTAGTAGCTCACCAGTTCGCGCCCCCGCGGCAGCACCGCGACCCCACCCCGGTCGCGCACCACCGCCCGCCGGATCCAGAGCAGCGCCAGGGCCCGGTCCACGAGCGCATCCGTCGGCTCGTCCGGCGCGACGAGCTCGGCCCCGCCGTCGGCGAGGGTCTCGCGCAGGTGGTCCACGTGCTCGAGGAGCCGCTCGCGCGCCACGTAGTGGGCGTCGAGCGTCTGCAGGGCCGCACAGACCAGCGGCACCGCCGGCACGGGCATCAGGACCCCGATGCGCCGCATCGCGTCGTCGGCGAGCCGCTGCACTTCCTCGAGGCGCGCGCCGCGCGGCAGCCCCTCGAAATCGGCGCCCCGCCGCGCGCGCACCGCGTCGAACCAGGGAGCCAGCGGCACCGGCTCGCCCACCACCACCACGGCGTCGCCGTGCCGCTTCCATCGCCGGGCCACGATCCGGAGCGCGTTCCACGCGACGTACCAGAAGACGATGCTGAACTGCACCACCTTGGGCGGCGGCCGGTGCCCTTCCTCCGCGCGGAGTTCGCGGAGCAGCGATCGGTCCTCGAGCACGCGGTCGTAGTTGATCGCCACCGGCACGACGTACACCCGCGCCCCCACCTCGGGGGCCCGCGCCGCCGCCAGGATGTGGTCGAGCAGGCCGATCTTCGCGGGACGGAACCGCCCGTCCCGCGACAGCCCCCCTTCGGGGAAGATCCCCTGCGTCACGCCGTTCCGGGTGATGAGCTGGACGTAGCGGCCCAGTACCGTATGGTAGAGGGTCTCGCGAAAGCGCCGGCGGATGAAGTACGCGCCGAACGCCTTGAACAGGTACTCGAGCGGGAACACCCGCGCCCATTCCCCCACGGCGTACGAGATCGCCACCTGCCCGGCGAGGGCGTGGCCGGCCAGCACGTAGTCGGCGTTCGACCGGTGGTTCATCAGGTAGATCACCACCGCGTCGCGGGGGAGCGCCGCCACCGCGCCGGGGCGCTTGTCCACGACCTCGACGCGGAACAGGAGTCGTAGCAGCGCCTCGGAGATCGCCAGCCCGAACTTGTAGTACAGCCAGAGGCTGAACTCCGGCACCATCTCCTCGAGGTAGCCCCGGGCGCGGGCCATCGCCTCCGCCTCGGTGCCGCCGTGCGCGGCGGCGTGCGTCCGCGCCGCATCCCGGATCATCGGGTCGTCGAGGAGCTGCGCCACCACGGCGTCGCGGTCGACGAACTTGAACCGGTCGATCCGCGCGCCGTAGCGCCGGTGCACGCGCATCGCCGCGCGGTGCGTCCATCCACGCCACCACCGCATGGCCAGGGTGGCCGCCACCAGCGCCACCGCCAGGACGACGCCGGCGCCGGCGACGAAGGCGACGAGATACGACGTCAACGCCCGGCCCGCGCGCGATGCCGGGCCATCACATCGCGATCGGCCGCACCACCGGTGGCCCGGCTCCGCGCAGGGCCTCCCAGTCGCGCGGCGTGTCGCTGACGTGACGGAGGATCCGGTGGCTCACGAGCACCATCGCGAGCAGCGTGATGATGGCGATGGCCTGGCCGGTCACGGCCGGCGCCCCCATGCGCTGGACCACGAGCCACGTGGTCACGCTCCAGAGCACGGGCCCGGTGACGGCCGAGAACCGCCCCACCATCCCGTAGAGCCCGTAGAACTCCCCCACGCGGTCGGGCGGCGTGAGCCGGAGCATGTACGGCCGGTCTGCCGACCACACGCCGCCCAGCGCCACGCCCGCCTGGCAGGCCACGAGGTACAGCCAGCCGATGGGCAGGTGCAGGAGGCCGATCGCCGCGGCGAGGGCGAACGTCTCCAGCCACATCAGGAGCACGAGGTTCAGCGTCCGCTTGGGGCCGATGCGGTCCACGATCCACCCCCACGCGAACCCGCCGATCACCGCGCAGGTGATGGCGCTCATGAGGATGAGCTGCGCGGACTTCTCCCCCTGCTCCGCCGTGAGTCCGGTGGACACGGCCACGTTCACGGTATACAGCGACATGTACGCGATGACGGTGTTGATGGCGTCCGTGTAGAACACCCGCCCCACGAGGAAGCGGAGCAGCCCGGGATACTTGTGCCCCTCGCGCAGCGTCTGGAGGGTCTGCGCCGTGGACTCGCGGATCACGCCGAGACCGAACACGGGCCGCGGGTTCGGGTTGCCGCGTTCCTTCACGAACACGAAGCACGGCACCGCGAACACGAGGAACGCCAGCGCGATGATCGTGAACAGGAGCGGCTTGTCCCTGGTGCCGAGCAGGAGCCCGATCCCGACCGCGAGGTACGAGCCCAGGTACCCCACGCCGATGCCGATGCCGCCGATCCGGCCGCGGTTCTCCTCCGTGGTCACCTCGGGCAGGAGGGCGTCGTAGAACTGCAGCCCGGCCTGGTACGCGGCGTTGCCGACGATGAAGAGCGCGGCCGACTCGAGGTACGACCCACGGGCGAGCAGCGCCGTGCACGCGCAGCAGACGATCGTGCTCCAGACGAGGAACGGCATGCGCCGCCGCGCGCGGTCGGTCATCGCGCCCAGCAGCGGCGAGATGACGAAGATGATGCCCATCGAGATGGCGGTGATCACGCCGTAGGTCGAGTCGGCGCGCTGCTCGCCCACGGCGTCGCGCACGTAGAGCGAGAAGTACAGCGACACGACCCCCATCGAGAAGATCGTGTTGGCAAGGTCGTAGAGGACCCAGCTCGCGACGGCGCGCGTGGGGATGCGGGGGGCGGGTGCCGGCATCGCCGGAAGATGCGGCCACCGCCGCCACTTGGCGAGGGCGGCCGATCCGCCGCCCGCCATGCCGCCCGGGCATCACGGGCCCCGCTTCACCGCCCGCGACGAGTCCGCGTAGATGGTCTTGTGGCAGTCGATGCAGTCCGCGCCCTTGACCTTCCACGTGTGCGCCACGTGGCACGACAGGCAGTTCGCCAGCGCGCCCTTGTGCAGGCCGCGATGGTACGCCGTGAGCGTGTCGGCCCGGGCGTGGCACCCCGAGTTTTCGCACGTCTCCACGGCCTGGCGCGGCGTGGTCTGGGTGTGCGGGTTGTGGCACGACCCGCACTTCCCCTCGTGCGGATCCTTCTCGGGCACGAACGCCGACAGCCGCTGCCGCATCGCGTGGCACGCGAGGCAGTCGCTCTGGCCCGGCACGAGCCCGTCGCTCGCGAGGGCCACCATCGGCGTCTCGTGCACGGGGGCCGTGAACTCGTGGCACACCGTGCAGTGCTGCATCGCCTGCCCCGCCATCTTGCCGAGCCGGATCTGGGCCTTGGTGTGGCACCCGCTCTGCTCGCACGTCTGCTTGCTGGGCACGAAGCTGTGCGCGGTGACGCCGTGGCAGGTGAGGCACTCGATCCGGAGCGCCTTGGCCGTGTCGGACAGCACGTGCACGGAGTGGCCGGCCGTCGCGATGATCCGCTGCCAGGTCGAGTCGGGGTTCTGCCGGATGTGGCACCCGGCGCACACCTGCCGTGGCACGGGCGCATGGGGCCCCACCGCGGCCGGCCGGTCCACCACCCAGAACACGATCTGCCGGGCCTCCTGCCACAGCGGCTCGTCGTGGCAGTCGTGGCACCGCAGGTTCGCGATCGTGTGGTGCTTGCTCTGCTGGAAGCGCTGGTACACCTCGTCGTGCAGCGTGTGGCAGGCGAGGCAGAACTGGTTGTTGTTCTGCGAATACACGTAGAACGCCCCGCCGCCGCCGGCCATCGCGAGCAGCACGACGCCGGCCGCCGCGCCGATCACGATCTTCCAGAAGAGCGGCGTGGTGAGATGGCGCGTCCGCGCCCACTCGAACACGGCGTGCCGCTGGCGCCAAAGCACCACCACGGCCACGAGCGCGATGATGGCCGCCAGGATGGCCCCGGTGAGCTCGATCCACTGCGGG
>JAYEKC010000435.1:0-10813 GCA_034716715.1 Gemmatimonadota bacterium
GAGGGGGCGGTGCAGGCGGCCCGGGCGACGCTGGCCGCTGCGTGCGGCCTCGACGCGAACGCCGCATTCGACGTGGCGGCCGACACGACGGCTGCAGCGGCGCCGGCCCTCGTCGAGGGCGTCGACTCCGTCATCACACGCGCCGTGCGCGACCGGCCCGACCTGGCCGCGGCGCGGGCGTCGGCGCGGCAAAGCGAGCAGCTCGTGCGCGTGGCCCGGAGTGCCGCGCTTCCCTCGGTGACCGTCGGCGCCAACCGCGGTGAGGTGTACTCGAACAATCGGGCGCTCGAAGGCCAGACGTACGCGATCGCGTTCGGGCTCACGGTGCCGATCTTCTCCGGCCTGTCGCGCGAGTCCGACATTGCGGCGGCGCGTGAGAACGCGGCGGCGGCGGCCGCGCGGTCGGAGCAGGCCCGGGTGACGGCGGTGGCGCAGGTGTTCACGTCGTACTACGCCGTGCGCACGGCGGCCCAGCGGGTGGCCACGGCGGCGGACCTGCTGGCGAGCGCCACCCAGTCGGAGGAGGTGGCGCGGGGCCGGTACTCCGAGGGTGTGGGCTCGATCCTCGACCTCCTGGCGGCGCAGAACGCGCTGGCCGACGCACGCGCGCAGGCGGTGCAGGCGCGGTGGACGCTGCGCGCCGCGCTGGCGCAGTTGGCGCACGATGCAGGGGAATACGGGAAATAAGGTGCGGGGAGCGGGGGAGCGGGGGATCGGCAAAGGGATGGGGCACGACGGGAACGACGGGAACGACACGACGGGGTGAGCATGACGTACTGGGGGGTGGGAACGTGTGCGGGAGCGTCGGCTTGTGCGTTGGCGAGCGGCCGCCTGCTGGGTAACGGCCCGCGGCGGCGGCGCGGGGCGCTTGCCTGCGCGCTCGCCCGCGTACTTGTCGTCGCGCTCGCGGTCACGGGCGCAGGCGCCTGCGGCAAGGCGCCGCCGGGTGCGCGGCCGAAGATTCCGGTGACGGTCGCGGTGGCGTCGCGCGCCCCGGCGCCGTACGTCGTCACGGCCAACGGCATCGTCGAGCCCATCCAGACGGTCGCGGTGCAGTCGCAAGTGCAGGGCGCGCTCACGGCCGTGCGGTTCCGCGAGGGCGACGAGGTGCACGAGGGGGACGTGCTCTTCGAGATCGACCCGCGCCCCTTCCAGGCGGCGCTCGACCAGGCGCGCGCCGTGCTGGCCCGCGACCTCGCGCAGGCCGAGAACGCGCGGCGCGATGCCGAGCGCTACGCCGCGCTCGTGCAGAAGGACTACGTCACCCGGTCCCAGGCCGACCAGGCCGCGGCGAACGCCGTGGCGCAACTCGCCGTGGTCCGGGCCGACAGCGCCGCCGTCGCGAACGCGCGCTTCAACCTCGACAACGCGACCATTCGCGCGCCGATCGCCGGCAAGACCGGCGCGCTGCTCGTGCGGCAGGGCAACCTCGTGCGGCCCGGCGCGGCCCCGCCACTCGTGGTGATCAACCAGATCCATCCCATTGTCGTCCGGTTCGCCGTCCCGGAACGCGAACTGGGACGGGTCCAGGCCTACGCGCGCGAGCACCCGCTCAAGGCGGTGGCCACGACGGCCACGGGAGGCCACGGCGTCGAGGGCCAGCTGAGCTTCATCGACAATGGCGTGGACACGACGACGGGCACCGTGACGCTCAAGGCCCGGTTCGGCAATGCCGACAACGCGCTCTGGCCGGGCGAGTTCGTCCAGGTGGCGCTCGAGCTGTTCGTCCAGCAGGACGCGCTCCTCGTGCCCACCGAAGCGGTGATGCCGGGGCAGGACAGCGGACAATTCGTGTTCGAGGTCGGCGCCGACGGCAAGGCGCGGGTCACGCCGGTGAAGGCCAGCCGCACGGTGGGCGACAACTCGGTGATCGACGCGGGGCTCGCGGCCGGCGCCCGCGTGGTGACCGACGGACAGTCGCGTCTCGTGCCGGGCGCCACGGTGGAAGTGCGCTCCGCGCCGACTGCGGAGTCTGCGCCGCCCGCGGCACGGCCCGGGCGGGCCGAGCCGGCCGCACCGGCCGGACCGGCCCGCCGTGACCCCGGGGGCCGCGCCGGGAGGGCGGGGTCGTGAACATCACGGGACTGTTCATCCGCCGGCCCGTGATGACGACGCTGGTGATGCTGGCCGTACTCGTGTTCGGCGCGCTCGCCTACCGCCAGCTGCCCGTGAGCGACCTTCCGACGGTGGACTTCCCGACGATCACGGTCTCGGCGAGCCTGCCGGGCGCGAGCCCGGAGACGATGGCCTCGTCGGTGGCGACACCGCTCGAGAAGCAGTTCACGACGATCGCCGGGCTCGACAACATGACGTCCACCAACGGGCTCGGGTCCACCTCCATCAGCCTCCAGTTCACGCTCGACCGCGACATCGACGGGGCGGCGCAGGACGTGCAATCGGCCATCTCGCGCACGCTGCGCGACCTGCCGGCGGGCATCGTGCCACCGTCCATGAGCAAGCAGAACCCGGCGAACTTCCCGGTGGTGATCTTCAACGTCCGCTCGCAGACGATGCCGCTCGCGCAGCTCGACGAGTACGCCGAGACGGTGCTCGCGCAGCGGCTGTCCACCATCTCGGGCGTGTCGAGCGTGAACGTGTTCGGCTCGATGAAGTACGCCGCGCGCATCCAGCTCGACCCGCGCGCCCTCGCGAGCCGCGGCATCGGGATCGACGAGGTGGCCGCGGCCGTGTCGCAGAACAACGTGAACCTGCCCACCGGCGTCCTCTGGGGCCGCGACCGGTCGTACACGGTCGCGGCGAACGGGCAGCTCACCAACGCCGCACAGTTCCGCGACCTCATCGTCACGTACCGCAACGGCGCGCCCGTCCGGCTCGGCGACCTGGGCCAGGTGGTGGACGGCGTGCAGAACACCCGTATCGCCGCCTGGTTCAACGACACGCGGTCCATCTCGCTCATCGTGAACAAGCAGCCCGGCGTGAACACCGTCGAGGTGGCCGACGCCGTGACCGCCGTCCTCCCCGCGCTGCGGGCGCAGATCCCGGCGTCGGTCACCGTCGACGTGTACCTCGACCGCTCGCAGGGCATCCGCGACTCGGTGCGCGACGTGAAGCTGACGCTCCTCGTCACGCTCACGCTCGTCGTGCTGGTGATCTTCCTTTTCCTGCGCAACGTGCCCGCGACGGTGATCCCGAGCCTGGCGCTGCCGATGTCCATCGTCGGCACCTTCGCGGTGATGTACGCGCTCGGGTTCAGCCTCGACAACCTGTCGCTCATGGCGCTCACGCTGGCCGTGGGCTTCGTGGTGGACGACGCGATCGTGATGCTCGAGAACATCGTACGGCACATGGAGATGGGGAAGGCGCCGCGGCAGGCCGCGCTCGACGGCGCCGCCGAGGTGGGGTTCACCATCCTCTCGATGACGCTCTCGCTCACGGCGGTGTTCATCCCGCTGCTGTTCATGGGCGGCATCGTGGGGCGCCTGTTCCGGGAGTTCGCCGTCACCATCGCCGTGGCCATCCTCGTGTCCGGCTTCGTGTCGCTGTCGCTCACGCCGATGCTGTCGGCGCGGTTCCTCAACGCGCATCGCATCCACGGCACGCGCAACCGCCTGCTCGGCGCGTTCGAGGCCGTTTACCAGGCCGCGCTGCGGGCGTACACGCGGTCGCTCCACTGGGCCGTGGCCCACCGGCGCACGACGATGGCCGTGTCGGCGCTGTCGCTCGCCGCCACCGTGGTCTGCTTCGAGGTCGTGCCCAAGGGCTTCTTCCCCAGCGAGGACACCGACCGGCTCCAGGCCAACACCGAGACCGCGCAGGGCACGAGCTTCGACGAGATGGTCCGCCACCAGAAGGCGGCGGTGCGGGTCACCCTCGCCGACCCGAACGTGGAGGGCGTGCTCTCGAACATCGGCACGGGTTACGGTGGCGGCTCGTCGTCGCCCAACCAGGGCCGGCTCACGATCAAGCTCAAGCCCCGCGCCGAGCGGGCGCTGGGCGCCGACGAGGTGATCGGGGAACTGGGGCCCAGGCTCCGCGCCATTCCGGGGTTCAACGCGTTCCTGCAGAACCCGCCCATCATCAACATCGGCGCGCGGTCGGCGAGGGCCCTGTACCAGTACACGCTCACCGGCTCCGACCTCACGGACCTGTACGGGGCGGCCCGCGACGCCGAGACGAAACTCAAGGCGATGCCGGGGCTCAGTGACGTGAGCTCCGACCTGCTCGTGTCGAACCCGCAGGCGTCGGTGGAACTGGACCGCGACCGCGCCGCGCTCTATGGAGTGACGCCGGAGCAGATCGAGCAGGCGCTGTACAACGCGTACGGGTCGCGCCAGGTGTCCACCATCTACACGCCCAACAATGAGTACTGGGTGGTGCTCGAGCTGCTGCCCCAGTTCCAGCAGGACCTCTCGGCACTCGACCTCCTCTACGTACGGAGCCGGTCGGGCCGGCTCGTTCCCCTCGCGAGCGTGACGCGCATTTCGCATTCCGTGGGGCCGTCGCAGGTGAACCACACGCAGCAGCAGCCGTCCGTCACGCTCTCGTTCAACACGAAGCCCGGCTACTCGCTTGGCGAGGCCGAGGACGCCATCACCCGCGACGTGACGCGGACGCTGCCCGACGGCGTGTCGGCGGCGTTCTTCGGCGCCGCGCAGGCGTTCCAGGACACCCAGAAGGGGCTCCTCGCGCTCTTCGCCGTGGCCATCTTCGTGATCTACGTCGTGCTGGGGATCCTGTACGAGAGCTTCATCCACCCCATCACCATCCTCTCCGGCATCCCGTTCGCCGCCCTCGGCGCGCTCCTCGCGCTGCTCGTCACGCATACCGAGCTCTCGGTGTATGCGTGGGTGGGCGTCATCATGCTCGTGGGACTGGTCAAGAAGAACGCGATCATGATGATCGACTTCGCCATCGCCACGCAGCGCGAGGGCCACAAGCGCGCCGAGGACGCGATCGTCGAGGCGTGCCTCGTCCGCTTCCGCCCGATCATGATGACGACGATGGCGGCGCTGGTGGGCACCCTGCCCATCGCGCTCGGCGCCGGTGCGGGCGCCGAGAGCCGCCGGCCCCTGGGCATCGCCGTGGTGGGCGGCCTCGCGTTCTCGCAGTTCATTACGCTGTACGTGACACCCGTGATCTACACGTACTTCGACCAGTGGACGAGCCGGTTCCGCCGGGCCGAATCGGCGCAGCCCGCGCCGGCGATCCCCGTGCCGGCCGGGGCCGCGCCGTCGTCGGCGGTGACCAGCTGATTACAATTCCCGACGGCAACTCATCCATCAAGGAGCGCGCATGACGGCGTACGGCGGGCGTGAAATGGCGGCTGCGTTCCGCACGGTGCGGAAGAACACCATCCACATCGCGACGGAAATCCCCGACGACAAGTACGGCTTCGTGCCCGCGCCGGGCATGCGGACGGTGGGGCAGCTGCTCGCCCACATCGTGCTGATTCCGCGCTTCCAGGAAGACGTCCACCGGGTGCGCCATCTCGCGACCGTCGCCGGGTACGACTTCTTCGGGTTCAATCGCGCGCTTGCCGCCGAAGAGGCGAAACTCACGACGAAGCCGGCGATTCTGTCCGCCTTGCAGTTGGAGGGCGAGCGGTTTGCCGCCTGGCTCGACGGCCTCTCCGGGGAGTTCCTCGCCGAGCGCGTGGAGAATTTCGACCGGCAGGGGTCGCGGTCGCGACTCGAGATGCTGCTCTCGCCGAAGGAACACGAGATGCACCACCGCGGCCAGCTGATGGTGGCGCAGCGCCTGCTGGGGCTCACACCGCACCTTACGCGTGAGCGTGAGGCCCGCGCCGCTGCCCTCGCGGCGGCGAAGCCCCAGGGGTAGCGCCGGGCCCGCACGTGTCCCTCGCGCTGATGCTCGGCGGCGGCGGCGCCCGCGGCGCGTACCAGGCGGGCGTGCTGCGCGGCATCGCGCGCCAGCGCCCGGACCTGCGCTTCGAAATCCTGACGGGGATCTCCGCCGGCGCGGTGAACGTCATCCACCTCGCGGCGCACGAGGGGTCGTTCGCCGATGCCACCGAGTGGGCGGCCAGGCTGTGGGCTGGCCTGACCGCGGACCAGGTGTTCGACGTGCGCGGACGGTCGCTGCTGCGGAACGTGTTCCGCTGGGGCGCGCGGCTCGCGTCGGGCGGCATCGGCGCCGGCGCGGAGCCGATGCGCGGGATGGTGGACACCGACCCGCTCCGCCGGTTCCTCGTCCGGAGCCTCACGCCCGCGCCGGACGCCACGATTCCGGGCATCGCGCGGAATATCGAGCAGGGCAGGCTGCGGGCCGTGGCCCTCACCGCGACGAGCTACACGACGAACCAGTCGATGACGTGGGTCCAGGGGCGCGACCTCACGCTCTGGCAACGGCCGCAGCGGCGCAGCGCCTCGGCGGTGCTGGGCGTGGAGCACGTGCTGGCGTCGAGCGCGCTGCCGATGGTATTTCCCGCGATCCGCGTGGACGACGAATGGTACGGCGACGGCGGCATTCGCCTCACTTCTCCGCTCTCGCCGCCGCTGCACCTCGGCGCCACACGCATCCTGACCATCTCCACGCGCTACGACCGGTCGGTGGCCGAGGCGGGCACGCCGCAGGTGGCGGGCTACCCGCCGCCCGCGCAGGTCCTGGGGTCGCTGTACAACGCGATCTTCCTCGACGTCATCGACGAGGACATCGCGCGCATGCAGATGATCAACCGGCTCCTCGGCGCCGTGCCCGACGGTCGGCGGGACGGGATGCGGCAGGTGGAGATACTGGTCATCCGGCCGTCCCGCGACCTGGGCTTGCTGGCGCGCGAGTTCGAGCCGCGCCTGCCGGGCTTCGTGAAGTACCTCTCCCGCGGCCTTGGGACCAAGGAAACCTCCAGTCCCGACTTCCTCAGCCTCATCCTGTTCCAGCGCGACTACCTGCAGCGCCTCATCGAGATCGGCGCGGCCGACGGCGAGGCACACGCCGACGACGTGGCCCGCCTGGCCGAATGACGACGGCCCGGGCGCCGAAGCGCCCGGGCCGTCGACCGCGCAGGGACCGCGACTACTTGCCCGTGCCGAAGTTGGGGTTGTTGTCCGTCTCCACCCGCGGCAGGGGGTAGCACGTCTGCGTGCCCGTGTTCGGGTACCCGGGCTTGAAGTACGGCGCGCCGGCCGCCGTCACGAACGGCGTCGACGCAGCGGACCGCTGGTAGTCACCCAGCTTGCGATCCTCGAGGAAGAACTCGAACGCACGCTGGTAGTACAGTTCCGCCATCGCGCTGGCGAGGTCGGTGCCGCCCGAGTAGGCCGGCATGCCGTTGGCCGCCCGACGCGTGTTCGCGAACGCGATGATCTGCGCCGCGTTCTGCGAGGCCTCGGCCACGATGTAGTCGGACTCGAGCTTCGAGGCGAGCCGCATGGACGACGCGTAGCCGGTGAACTTCTTCTGGGGGAAGAAGCCGCCGGGCACCACGTCCTGCGGCGTCAGCTTCGCCGCCACGGCTTGCACGTCGGTGTAGAAGGGCACCCGCGGATCGTTCGTGCGGTAGCTCGGCGCCACGCTGATCGAGCCGCGGTCGAACGTATACCGGTACTGAACGTTCGAGAGACGCGTCCGGTTGGCGAGGTCATCCGTGTAGTTCAGGTTGTAGACGAACCCGGCGGGCACGGCGGCGGCGTCGGTGGTGGCGCCGGAGTTGTCGCCCTTCTGCAGCCTGGCGCGGGCGCGCCCGGCGAGCGCCGCGTTGGCAAGGTTCTTGCCGTCGGTGGAGCCGTTGGCGTTGCCGACGGTGATGGCCTGGCCGAACCAGTAAATCGCGGTGTCGAGCATGGCGCTCGTGGTCAGCGCCGGCCCGCTGGAGAGCGTGCCGGTGCAGAAGCTGGTCGCCATATGCAGCACCGCGAAACCGCGGAACGTGGCGGCGCGGGCGTAGTTGATGTTCGTCGCCTGGTCGGCGAAGTTCAGGTCGAGCACGATCTTGGTCGACGCCGCGGCGAGTGACAGGGGCTGCCAGACGTCGGTGTTGAGCGACCCGTTGAGGTCGGAAATCTGGCGGAACCCGAACTCATTCCGCGTGGGGAACGTGTCGGAGACGTTCGTTTCCTGGGTGAACCACGCCGAGTACATGGCCAGGTTGCCGTAGGCCGTGGCGAAGTTCTGCTGGGCGGACGCGGCCAGGGTGCTGGCGCCCGAGGCCGGGTCGACGGTGCCCGCGTCGATCACGTTGGGATTCGTGACGGCGAGGAACTTGTCGGAGCACGCGGCGGCGGCCAGGAGCAGCGCCGCGCGCGCCGTGCGTGCCAGGGTGCGCGTTACCGCGCGAGAAACCTTGATATTCATCGTATGATCTCGCGGTCGCGTTAGAAGGTGAAGTTGAATCGCAGGACGGTCTTCCTCGGGTTCGGCAGCGTGAGGAAGTCCTGGCGCGAGAACGCGCCGGTCTGCGAGTTGACCTCCGGGTCGGGCCCGGAGTAGTTCGTCCAGAGCTTCACGTTCTGGAACGCGAGGGTGATGGACGCATCGGTGATGTGGCCGCCCATGGTGGTGAGCCACGTGCCGGGGAGGGTGTACGTCGCCGACAGTTCGCGGAGCCGCGTGAAGTCGCCGTCCTCGAGGTAGGCGTCCACGACGTCGCTCACCGTGGCGGTGTTGCCCTTGTCGGTGACGAACGCCGGCTTGCCGGGCGTCGGGTTGCCGTAGCGGCGGAGCCGCTCGCGCAACGGCAGCGCCGTGGTGTCCACGCGGAGGTTGGACCGCACGAGCTGCGTCTCACGGAAGTACGCCGTGAAGTTCTGCACGATGAAGTCGCGCTTGGCGTCGAGCAGCGCCGAGAGCCGCAGGTTCTTGAACAGCGTGACGGTGTTCGTGAGGTTCCACTCCACCGTCGGATAGAGGTTGCCCATCGGCGTGAGGGTGTCGGCCACGGTGACGACCTTGGACGCCTCGTCAATGCTGAGGACCTTCTTCGACACGAACACGCCCAGCTGCTGGCCGACGATGGCGCGGGTCTGGCCGCCCAGCGTGAACGACGCGAGGCCGCCCAGGCTGGTCAGCTCGTTGTGGAGCGTGTTGATGCCGGCGCGGACTTCCCAGCCGAAGTTGCGGCGGCGGATGGCGTCGAAGTTCACGGCGAACTCGACGCCCTCGTTCAGGACCGACCCGATGTTGGCGAGCGGGTTCGAGTTGAACCCGAGCGACGGCGGGATGGGCTTGGCGATGATGAGGTCGTTGGTGGTCTTGCGGAAGTACGTCAGCTCGGTCGAGAGCCGGTCGCTGAGGAACCCGGCGTCGAGGCCGGCCTCGAACTCCGTGCCCTTCTCGGGCTTGAGGTTCTGGTTGCCGGGGTTGCCGGGGATGGCGCCGGCGCCCGTGGTGCCCGTGAGGTTGTAGGCGGCGGCCACGAGGGTGGTGAGCGCGTCACCGGGGTTCGGCGAGCGGCCCGTCGTGCCCCAGGCGGCGCGGAAGCGCAGCGTGTTCACGTACTTCGTCCAGCGGTCGAAGAACCGCTCGTCCGAGATGGACCAGCTCACGCCCACCTTCGGCAGCACGAACGCCGGGGCGGTGGAGCCGAAGGACGAGTTCTTGTCGACGCGGACGCCCAGCTGCACGAACCGCTTGTTGGCGTTGCCGAGCTGGAGCTGGCCGATGTAGCCGAACTGGCGCTGCTCGGTGAAGCCGCCGCTGCCCGAGAGCGTGGCGCCCGAGCTGGCGGAATTGTTGGCATTCGTCACAAAGCCCTGCGCCGTGGCGCCGAGCGTCGTGTTGCGCGTCGAGATCACCTGCAGGCCGAACGAGAGGTTGGCCTCCCAGTCCTTGCGGATCTCGTTCCGGATGTTGCCCAGGTAATCGAACGTGTAGCGCTCGTTCTCGATCGCGTTGGCCGTGAGGCTGCCGGTGTTGTTGGCGCCCGAATACCACGTGCTGTCGTTCTTGGGAAAGTAGTTGCGCTGGTCGGCCTGGATGTAGTCGAGCCCCATCGTGAACCGGTTGTTGAACCACGGCCGCGGCACGTAAGTGGACTGGATGTTCGTGGTCACGCGGTGCGTCAGCAGCTTGCGGTCGATGGACGAGATGGCGTTGTACGCGCGGTTGAAGCCGTACCAGCCGTTGTTGGAGGGTGCCGTGGCGTCCGACACCGTGAGGGGGTTGCCGAGCAGCGCGCCGCCCAGCCACCCGTAGATGTTGTTGTCGTTGTCCGGCAGCTGCGCGAGGCTCTGCACGAACCCGACGCCGACGTCGAACGTCAGCTGGTCGGTCGGCACGAAGTTGAAGTTCGTGCGGACGTTGTAGCGGTCGTAGTTGTTGTTCGGCAGCACGCCGTGCGTGAGCTGCGAGCCGTACGAGAGGTTGTAGCCGTAGTTCTGGCCGCCGCCCCGTCCGTTCCAGGAGAACGTGTAGTCGGCGCCCGTGCGGAAGGCGCCCACCCGCATGAGCGGGTTGTCGTGGATGAGCGTACCCACCGCCTGCCCGCGGCAGAGCGGGTTGGTGCTCGTCGAGGCCACGAGGGCCGCCGTGCACAGGCCGTAGTTGTCCGGGGGCGTGTAGTTGCGGTCCGTCGACCCGCCCTCCACGCGAGCCGATTGCACGAACCGGTTGCTGCCCGCGCGTCCCTTCTTGGTGATGATCTGGATCACGCCGGCGCTGGCGTCGGCGCCGTACAGCGTGGCCGCCGCGGGTCCCTTCACCACCTCGATGCTCTCGATCTCGTCGGGGCTGAGGTCGTTGAACCGGTCGTACTGCTGGCCGCTCTGCCCGGAGGCGATCTGGCCCTCGTTCATTCGCACGCCGTCCACGAAGATCAGCGGCTGGTTGGAGAGGTTGATGGACGAAGCCCCGCGAATCCGGATCAGCGTTGCCGACCCCGCCGTGCCCGACTGCGCGT
>JAYEKC010000436.1:0-2115 GCA_034716715.1 Gemmatimonadota bacterium
ACGGCGACCTTGTGACGCTGCCCGACCTCGCGCTCCGCGCGACGCTGCGCCCGCGGTGGCTCGAGGGCGTGCTGGCGAGCGTCACCACGAGCGCGCGGCTCGTGGCCACCACGCAGCACAGCGTCAGTCCCGGGGCGGCCGCGGGCGCCGCCGACGTCCGGTCCGGCAGCGCGCTGAGCTACCCGTTCAGCGTGTCGTTCGCATGGAACGACGCCGGGCGGCTCACCACCGGCCTCTCCCTGGCGACGACCCGCCGCGTGGATTCGCTCCCCGGCACGCGCACCAGCGCGTGGTCGCGCGACGTGGGCGCGAACGCCACGCGCAGCTTCAAGCTGCCGCCGGAATGGGAGATGAAGAGCGACCTGCGCACGCGGCTCGCGTGGCAACGGACCACCACGACGAGCTGGGTGGAGACCACCGGGCCGTCGCCCACGCGCAGCCGGCTCGCGGACAACGGGCGCGACGCGATTAGTTTCAACGCGGACACCGACGTCGCCGACAACCTGACGTTCTCGTTGCAGGGGGCGCGGATCATCACGTACGACGACAACCTGAACCGCCGGCTCTCCCAGGTCGTGCTCTCGGCGGTGCTCCAGATCTCGTTCTTCGCGGGGACCTTGCGATGATGACGGCACGGCTCGCCCATTCCTTCGCCGCCGCCGGCCGGGCCGCAGTGGCGCTCGCCGCCATCGGCACGCTCGCGGCCGCCGCGTGCTCGCCGTCCGGCGACGCCGCCCCGCCCGTGGCCGCCCGCGGGCCGTCGGAGTTCAACGCCGACTCGGCAATGAGCTACATCCGCCAGCAACTCGACTTCGGGCCGCGCGTGCCGGGCACGCCCGGCTGGCAGAAGACCGGCGACTGGATCGTGGCGAAGCTCAAGGCCACCGCCGACCAGGTGACGGAACAGAAGTGGACGCACACCCTCGCTGGCGGCAAGGGACAGATCCCGATGCGCAACATCCTCGCGCGGTTCAAGCCCGAGGCCACGCAGCGGGTGCTGTACGTCACGCACTGGGACACGCGGCCGCACGCCGACTCCGACCCCGACCCGGCCAACCACGACAAGCCGATCCCCGGCGCGAACGACGGCGCGAGCGGCGTCGCCCTCCTGCTCGGCGTGGCCGACGCGCTCAGGAAGGTGCCGCCCACGATGGGCGTCGACCTCCTCTTCGTGGACGGCGAGGACTACGGCACGTTCGGCCCGCCCGACGTGGACGTGCTCATCGGCTCCACCTACTTCGCGTCGCACCTGCCGAGTCCGGGCTACCGGCCCGAGTTCGGCGTGCTGTGGGACATGATCGGCGACGCCGACCTCAACATCCCGCAGGAGATGTACTCGGCCGAGCAGGCGCCGGCCGTCGTGCAGCGCGTCTGGACCAGGGCCAAGGCGCTCGGCTATGAGAAGTACTTCCTGCCCGACGTGCGGACGTACCCGATCACGGACGACCACTACCCGCTCATCGCCGCCGGCCTGCCGGTGATCGACGTCATCGACCTCGACTACGACGCCCACCACACGATGGGCGACAACCTGTCCCGGGTGAGCGTGCACTCGATGCAGGTCGTGGGCGACGTGGCGATGGCGCTGCTGCGCTAGGGCTGTGACCGTTTGAAGTCACCCGGACAGGGAACCGCTGGCCACGTGGGCGACGGCGGTCTCGGCTGGTGTTGTTCTCATCAATCAAGAGCGACGGGATGACTCAGGCGCACAGGCACCGTCCTGAGTCATCCTGCAGTTCTTGGTTGATGATCCACAACAAGGCCGAGACAGTTCGGCCCATGTGGCCAGCGAAGCGGGGCGGCGAGGAGGCGAGGCGCGTTTTTGATGTCGGGGCGCGCGTTTGGGTGGCGCGCGGGGGCTGGGCGCGACGCATCGTGCCGGCATGGCGACCCCGGCCGAACGAAAGGCGCTCGTTTTCCTCGCCGCGATTGCCGCGCTGGGCGTAGGCGTGCGCGGCGTGCGTACTGCGCGCGAGCACCGCGCCGACACGGCTGGGGTGGCTGCCCTGGCCCGCCAGATCACGGCGGTGGACTCGGCATCGGCCGCTGCGGCGGAGCGTCGCCGGTCCCGGACTCCCGCCCGCCCGCCGGCCCGTGGATCGCCGCCACGGGCCG
>JAYEKC010000437.1:0-10756 GCA_034716715.1 Gemmatimonadota bacterium
GCGACTCACCCTCGCGGCGTTCGCCCTTTTGTGCATGATCGCGCCGCCGGCCCAGGCGCAGGATTCCTCCGCAGGACGCGGCGGGCGCGGAGGCCGGGGCCAGGCCGACCCCCGCGACGCCGGCGGCGGCCAGTGCGCCAACAACTCGTGGAACTGCATGGATGCGGCCAACCCCATCCCGGCGCGCAACACGGTCTGGATGGAGGAGATGACGTGGATGGACGTCCGCGACGCCATCCGCGCGGGCAAGACGACGGCAATCATCGCCACGGGCGGCATGGAACCCAACGGGCCGTGGCTCGTCACCGGCAAGCACAACTACGTGACGCACGCCAACTGCGAGGCCATCGCCCGCAAGTTGGGGAATGCCCTCTGCGCGCCGCTCGTGAAGTTCGTCCCGGAAGGCAACATCGACCCGCCCACGAGCCACATGCGGAGTCCCGGCACGATCTCGATGCGCGAGGAGACGTTCCGCGCGCTGCTCACCGACATCGTGGCGTCGCTCAAGATGCACGGCTTCACGCAGATCTTCCTGATCGGCGACTCGGGCGGCAACCAGGCCGGCCAGCGTGCCGTGGCCGACTCGCTCAACCGGCTCTGGAACGCCGATCCGCTCGTGGCCCACGTGCAGGAGTACTACACGTACGCCGTGGTCGCCGACCACATGGAGAAGAACGGGCTCGTCGACACGTGCCGCGAGCAGCTGCACGACGACCCCGTGATCACGCTGAACATGTTCATCGACGACCCGCGGTCCATCAAGTACGACGAGCGGGTGAAGGCCGGGCGGGCGAAGATCAACGGCATCGACATCTCCGACCGCGCCAAGGCGACCGAGCTGGCGCGGAAGATCGTGGACTTCCGCGCCCAGTACACGATCGACGCGATGCACCGCACGATCGCCAACAAGGGGACGCTGGCGGCGCCACAGCCGCAGCGGGGCGGGGGGCGCGCCGGCGCAGCCGGTGGCGAGGCCCCGCCGCAGCTTCCCGTGTGTTCGTACACGGGCAAGTAGGCTGGCCTGCGTGGCCGGCGCCCCTCGAAGGGGCGCCGGCCGCGCCCTCTTGCGGTCGTGCCGGCACGCGCCGCACGTTTTGGCGCATGAAACGGATCCTCAGCATCGTGGCCGGCGCAACGCTCACGCTCGTGCCCGCCGTGGCGTCCGCCACCTGGTCGGTCGTCGCGGTGGACCTCGCCACCGGCCGCGTGGTCATCGCGTCGGCCACCTGCGTCAACAACAACGATGGCTTCCTGCGTGGCGTGCAGGCCGTCGTCGTGCCGGGTGTCGGCGTCGCCGCGTGCCAGGCCGCCGTCGACGGTACGCACACGAACCAGATGCTCGTGTTTCGCGAGTTGCAGAAGGGCACCAGCCCCGAGCGCATCATCGAAATGCTGTCGGCCGATCCCGCATTCCAGTCGCGCCAGTTCGGCATCGTGGACCTGAAGGGGCGGATGGCCGGCCACTCCGGGCTCACCAACGGCTACGTGTCGCAACAGGTCCAGGGACAGGTCCCGGGGACGCAGATCTACTACTCCATCCAGGGCAACATCCTCCGGCCCGGCGAGGTGATCCCGAACGCGGTACGCGCGTTCGTGGGCACGCAGGGCGCGCTCACCGACCGAGTGATGGCCGCGCTCGAGACCGCCGACCGTTTCGGCGGCGACAGCCGGTGCGAGTGCCCCAACCTCCCGCCCGACGGCGGGCTCCCGGCCATCCCGTGCGAGGGGCGCACGGCCTACGTCGCCTACATCCTGATGGCCGAGCGCGGCGATGCGGCCGGCGACGGCGGCCCCACGGGCATGCGCGCGTCGGACTCGACGTGGGCGCACAACAACGGCAAGTACTCCATGTACATCACCGTCACGCAGCCGGACCAGGGCGGGCCGAACGTGATTCGCGAGGGCGAGAACCTTAACCCCGTGAAGACGCTGCGGATGCGGTACGACGCGTGGCGCAGGCTCCAGCCGGCGTCATACAAGTGAGGCCCCGGAACATGTTGCGCGTTCGCGCCGTGCGGCGCATCGCCGGCTCGGCCGCCCTCGCGCTGGCCACCGCCTCGGTCGTTCCGCGCGATGCCGCGGCGCAGCGCGGCGGCGGGCGCGGCCGCGGCGGCATCCAGGTGATGACGCTGACGTCCGCCGCGTTCGCCGACGGCGGCGCCATTCCCGGCAAGTATGCCCAGCAGGGCCGCGACGTGTCGCCGCCCCTCGCGTGGACCGGCGCCCCGGATTCCACCGTGAGCTTCGTGCTCATCGTCCACGACGCCGACGCCGCCGTCGGCGACGGGACCGACGACATGCTCCACTGGATGGTGTGGGGCATCCCGGGCTCGGCGTCCTCGCTGCCGGAAGGCGTCCCGCAGGGAATGCTGCTGTCGCCATCGGCGATCGGCGCCGCTGCGCCGGCGGAGGGCGGCCGCGGCGGCCGCGGCGGCCGCGGCGGCGGCGTGCGCCAGATCAGCGTGAGCGGGCCGTACTACCGCGGCCCCGCGGCCCCAGCCAGTGGAAGCCCGCACCACTACGTGTTCGAACTCTACGCCCTCGACGCGAACGTCAGCGTGCAGCCGAGCGGCCAGTCGGCGGGTCCGCCCACGCGTGCCGCCGTCATGGAGGCGATGAAGGGGCACATTCGCGGCAAGGCCACGCTCGTGGGCACGTATCGGCGCCCGGCGCCGTAGGCCGGAGCGGCGTCAGCGTCGGCGGCGTCAGCGGCGGACGATCTGGGCAACGTACGTCGCCACGCGGTCGCGAAGGGTGGCGGAGTAGACGCCGCGCGCGGCGCGCTTCGCGCTGTCGGGCTCCAGTCGGCGTCCCGCGGCGTCGAGCGCGGCGCTCAGGCCGGCCAGCTGCGCCGAGTCGCGGAGGACGAAGACGCGCATGTGCGTCCACGCGCTCGCCGTATCGCGGGTCGCATACGTCGTGATGGACAGGAAGGCGCCCGCGCGCCGTGCCTCCTCGTCGATCGGCTCTGCCACCTCGCGGATGTAGCGGCTGTATTCGTCGAACTTCCCGGGCCGCGCCCGCCAATAGATCACCTGGGCCAGCGTGCCGGCCTCGGATGCGGCGCTGGGCGCCGCCCCGGGCGCCGGGCCAGCGCCCGCGTGACAGGCGAGGGCGAGGGCGGCAACGGCAAGCGGGCGGGCGGGGTTGGCGAAGCGGGGCACGACGCCTCCTGGGCGGGTGTGGCCGGCGGGGTCAGTAGCGAAACGCGTACTGCAGCTTCACGAGCAGCTGGTTCGACGCAAACGCGAGGCCGCGCGGGCGGCCCGCGATGTCGGCGGGCTCCGCGGCGTTGTGGTTGTATACGACGAACAGATCGCCCACGGGGCTGAACGTCCAGCGGACGCGGGTGTTCGTGCCGAACGTGCGGCTGGCGTTGTCGTACTGCAGGTAGCTGTTGAATTGCAGGTCGGGCGACACGTTCACCCGAACGCGCGTTCCCACTACCTGCTGCGTGAAGTTGCCCTCGGCAAGCCGGCCCACGTTGCGCGTGGCGTTGAACTCCAGCATGAGCAGGGGCGACGGCTTGTACGCCGCCGTGGCCACGTACTCGTCGAGCCGGCCCGAGTAGAAGTCGCCGAACCACCAGGTGAACTGGCCGGAGAAGCGGCGCTTCGCCGCCAGCTGCGCCTCCAGGCGGTAGCGATTCCATGTGTACGTGCCCGGCGGGATCGTCACGCCGTCCGCGATCGGGAACGGCTCCACGAGGCGTTCCCCGACCGGCACCACGTTGAACTCGAACCGGTCGCCGCTTTCGAGGCGCCAATTGACGGGTGCCGTGAACACGCGGAAGCTCTCCCAGCGGCCACCGGGCTCCGTGACGAGGGATGTCTGGAGCTCGTGGAGCATCGTGCGGAGGCGAAGGCCGAGCACCGGTTGGCGCGGCCGGGCCTGGTAGTTGACGCTGAGGGCCATCGCCTGCACCCCGGGTCGCGGAACGAACCCGAGGGACGGATCGAATCCGTCGCCCACCTGCCGGTACGAGGCGGCCACGTCCCAGGCGTCATTCGGGTAGTCCACCTTGATGCCGAACGCGTGCTTGCGGCCCGCGGCGCCGTCGCGGTCCATGGCGAGGCCCCACGCGCCGACGAGGAAGTTCTTGTCGCCGAAGAAGTGCGACGTCTGGTAGGTGAAGTCGGGCCCGGCCACCCAGCTGTTCCGGCGGCCCAACGGGTCGCCGAACGTCGCGATGGCGCCCACCGATGACTCGCCGAGGATGTTCCGCCGCACGCGCACGACGCCCATCGTGTTGGCCGTGGGCAACGTGTCGAGCGCGCCGCCGGCCTGGCCTGTGCGCACCACCAGTGCGCCGATGCTCGTGCCCCCCTCGCGCCCGTTCACCTTGAGGCCGGCGTCGAGGGGCACGCGCTCGCCGTTCAGGAGTCCCACGCGGCGGCTGAAGAACGCGCGCACGTCGTCGCCGGTGCCGAGCCCGAAGTCGAAGATGTCCGACCCTTCGAGGAAGAACGTCCGCTTCTCCGGGAACACGAGCGGGAACCGCGTGAGGTTGGTTCGCCGCGTGTCCACCTCGGTTTCGGCGAAGTCGGTGTTGAGCGTGAGCGATGCGAGGGAGTTCGCGCCGAGTCGCTCCGTGACGTCGAGGCTCGCGTCCGACGTCCCGTGCCACGGTGCACCGGAGGCGGGGTAGCCGCCGCCGGCCGTGACGGCCGGGCGCACGCTGAGTCCCAGGCCGAGGTCGAAAGCGGGGACGTTCGTGAGCAGGCCCGCCCGGCTCGCCATGCCGATCTTGATGTTGCGCACCGGGCTGGACCAGCGGCTCGTCTCGAGCAGGCGTTGCACGCGGCGCTGGACGTTGAATCCCCACGCCGTGAGGCCGCGGCGGAAGAGGAGGCTCCGCGCCGGAATGCGAATCTCCACCGACCATCCGGTGGCCGTGCGCGCGGTGGCCGCTTCCCAGAGGGCGTCCCAGTTGGCGTTCTCGCCCTCCCCCTGGTTCACCGCGAGGGCGTCGTAGCGCGCGCCGTGCGGGTTGACGGCGAAGATGAACGCCGACCGGCCGTCCAGGTAGGTATCGAGGACGAGCTTCACGTGGTCCTCGTTGGAGAGGTCCGTGTCGCGCGCGCGGGCGAACGACGTGATGTGTTCGGGGTCGGGGTCGTCGGCGCGGATGCCGAACACGAGGTCGTTGCCGTCGGCGAGCACGCGCACCACCGTGCGGCCGGCCGGCGCGCCGCCCTCGTCGGGCTCGGTCTGCGTCAGTGCCGCGATCGAGTCCGTGCGCTGCCAGTCCGGCTCATCGAGCCGGCCGTCGAGGCGAATGGGGCCGGTGGCACGGCCGACGGCGATCGTGGGACGCGCCGCGCCCTGGGCGAGCCCGTCGCCGCCAAGCGCGTCTGCGGCGATGAGGAAGACGATCCGGGGGGTGAACCGCATCGCCGGATTCTACGCTGCGCGCGCCGCGCCGCCAGCGTGGTCGCCCGCCGTTCGCCGGCGGCGACCGGCGGCCGTTCAGGTCCCCGGGCGCCTACCGGGGTTGCGCAGCAGGTCGTCGAGGGCGTCGTAACCCGTGGGCACGTCGACAGCCGCCAGGTCGGCTCCCGCGGCGAGGAGAATGCGCGCCGGCTCGGGCGAGCGGCGCTCGGTCCAGTACGACTGGGTGCATCCGCGCGCCACGAGGATGAGCGGCGTCGCGCCGTCGCCGGGCCGTGCGGCGTTCACGTCGGCGCCGCGTTCCACGAGCAGGCGCACGGCCTCGGGCAGGACGAGCCACGCGGCGACGTGCAGCGGCGATGAGCCCGGCGTGATGGCGTAGTACCCGTCGCCTGCCGCGTACGGTGCGTTGGCGTCCACGCCAAGGTCGAGGAGCCGGCGCATGCCGTCCCAGTTCCAGGCGAGGCACCAGCGCGCGAGCAGTTCCCCGCCGCGGGCCTTGAGGTCTTCCACGAGCGCGGGCCGCCGTGCGACGAGCGCCTTCACGCCGGCGTCGTCGCCGCGGACGAGCGCGAGTAGCAGCGCGTCGGCGTCGTGGGCGGCGACCGGCACGCCGCGCCGCTCGAGCACGTCGAGCACGTCGCCGCGCCCTTCGCGAATGGCGCGCTGCACGGCGGTGACGCCGGCGGCCGGCGCGAGGGGATCCGCGCCCGCGTCGAGCAGCGCCACGATGATCGGTGTGTCGTTGGCCCGGGCGAGGGCGTGGTGAAGCGCGTGCCAATCGCGATGGGCGACGCCCGCGGCGGGCGCCCCGTGGGCGAGGAGGTAGCGCACGCCGTCGAGGTCGTGCCAGTCGAGCTTCCGGATCAGCATCATCCCGAGGTTCCCGGCGGTCACGCGGCCCGACTCGACGAGCACGCGCATGGCCGCACTGTCGTGGCCCTCGGGTGCGTGGTAGCAGGTCTCGTCGTCGTTGACGTCGGCGCCGCGCTCCACGAGCAGCCGGGTCACGGATTCGTGGTGGGCGACGCCTGCCGCGCCGTACAGCACCGGCTCCCATTGCGGATGCGGATCGTCCTCCGGCGCGTACCACCCGGTGTCCGGGCTGGCGCCGGCGTCGAGCAGGGCCGTGGCCGCCGCCACGAAGCCCGGCGTGCGCGCTCGGTCCTCCTTCAGGTAGTTCGAGAAGCAGAGGTGCGTGAGGGCGTCCCACTGGTAGGGACCGCCCTTCGCCGTCGCGAGGCGGGAGTCGGCCGCGAGGAAGCGCCGCACCGCGGCGTCGTCGCCGAGGATCGCCGCGGTGAAGATGTCACGTCCGGCGAGATCGGGGTGCGCGGCGAGGATGCGCTCGGCGGGCGCAATGGTTCCGGCGGCGTGCGCACCCCCGTAGGGTGAGCCCGCGCGCGGCACGACCGCGGCGACGATGAAATCGGCGTAGGGATCCACGCGTCATTCCCTCCCGGGCCTCGGCGGCCTCAGCGCAGCACCGTCTCCATGTTCTCCTGCTGGGACTCGGCCTGGCGCACGACCATTTCGTAGTATGGGCCGCGGGCCGCCATCAGGTCCTCGTGGGTTCCACGCTCGACGATCCGCCCGTCCTCCATCACCAGGATCAGGTCGGCGCGGCGCACGGTCGAGAGCCGGTGGGCGATCACGAACGTCGTCCGCCCCGCCAGGAGCGATCCCATCGCCGCCTGGATGAGCTGTTCGCTCTCCGTGTCGAGGTTGCTCGTGGCCTCGTCGAGGATGAGGATCTGCGGATCGGCCAGGATGGCCCGCGCGATGGCGAGGCGCTGCTGCTGCCCGCCCGAGAGCTTGACGCCGCGCTCGCCGACGAGCGTGTCGTAGCCCTCGGGCAGCTTCACGATGAACTCGTGCGCATTCGCGCGCTGCGCGGCGTCCAGGACCTCCGCCGAGGTCGCCTGGTGGCGGCCGTACGAGATGTTGTCGGCCACCGTGCCGTCGAAGAGGAACGTGTCCTGCTGCACGATGGCGAGGAGGTTGCGGTACGTGCGCAGCCGGAGGTCGCGGAGGTCCGTACCGTTCACGAGCACGTGCCCACGCGTGGGATCGTGGAACCGCGCGACGAGGTCGGTGACGGTCGTCTTGCCGGCGCCGCTGCGTCCCACGAGCGCCACCACCGATCCGCCCGGCACGGCGACGCTGAAGTCGCGCACCACGGGCAGCCCCGGACGGTACTCGAACTCGACGCCGTCGAACCGGATCTCCCGAACCACGCGCGGCGCGTCCACGGCCCCCGGCCGGTCGGGCTTGTCGTGCTCCATGCCGAGCACGTCGAACACCCGCTCCATGGCGGCGAGCGAACGCTGCAGCTCGGAAAAGGAGTTCACGATGTTCCACACGGGCCCCGTGAGCAGGAACGTGTACCACTGGAACGCCATGATGTCGCCGATGGTGGCGCGGCCCTGCAGGTTGAGGTAGCCGCCGTACCAGACGATCACGACGTTCACCGCCGCGATCAGCAGGCCCCAGCTCGTCCAGAGCCAGAGCTCGCGGCGGTGGGCGAAGAGCTCCTTGCGCAACACGGCGTGGCGGCCGGTCATGTAGCCGAGCAGCTCGCGCACCTCGCGGCCGAACGCGCGCACCACGCGGATGCCGGAGAAGGTCTCGCCCACGCGGCCGTCGATCAGCTCCACGTCCTTGCGCACGGCGCGGTAGATCGGCCGCACGCGCTTCGACGCCGTGAAGCTGATGAACATCACGCCGGGAATCACCGCCATCGCCATCAGCGCGAGCTGCCAGTTGAGCGTGAGCAGGATGCCCATCGCGATGACGAGCCGGATCACCGACAGCGACGGCGAGATGATCGCCATCTGCAGCAGGCCGCTCGTGGTTTCCACGTCCCCGGTGAGCCGCGACAGGATGCCGCCGGTCTTCATCTCCCAGAGCTTCGGGAGCGGCAGGTGGAGCATCCGGTCGTACAGCGCCCGCCGGAGCGACAGGACGACGCGCACGTTAAGCAGGCGCTGCCGGTAGTCCTTCAGCACTCCCACGAGCTTCGAGAAGATGATGAACGTGAGGAACCCGCCGCCGATGAGGTTCAGCCGCCCGAGCCGCGTGGCCGGGTCGAGGGCGCTGTTGAGCAGGACCTTGTCGATGATGGTCCGCATGAACAGCGGCTCGACCATTTCCATCGCGGCCACGACCACGGCGAGGCCGAACACGAACGCAAGGCGGAAGCGGTGCGGCCAGAGCCATCCCAGGTACGAGCGCAGCAGCTGCCGGCGCCGCGGCGTGAGGCCAAGCCCGCGGCGCTTCGCCGAACCCCCCGCGTCGGCCGGCGCAGCGGCGGTCGGCGCAGGCGGCGCAGGCGGCGCCGCCGCACCCGCGCCCCGCAGCGCGGCGTCCATCGCGTCCACCTTCGCGTCGAGGCGGCGATGCTTGTAGTCCTCGACGAACTCGCGGTACTGCTGGCGGGACGTGCGCGGGCGGGAATCGCCGGCCGGCCGGTCGGTCACGGGAGTGTCCGCCATGCCGCGGCGATCGGCGGCGCGCCGGCCGCCGCCGGCAACGGCGGAATGGGGGAGGGGAGCGGAATCACGGGGACCATAATATTAACCGTCCCCTGCCGGCGTCGCCCCGCGGGCCGCCCGGGTCAGATGTACGTCAGCCAGCGATGCCGGTGGGTCGCCTTGTACCGCGCGTACCAGCGGCACGCCGGGTAGAGCACCACCACGAGCACCACCGCGTAGACGGCGTACAGCAACCCGAGGTTCCAGCGCTGGTCCTCCGGTACGCCCGTGTAGGGCGCCGTGGAGAACCAGTCGGCGTAGCCGGCCGCGCCGCGAAGCCGCATCACGATCACGGCGGCCAGGTGAATGGCGGGGATGTGCAGGAGGTAGTAGAACATCGGCACGCGGCCGAACATGTCGAGCGCATCGGCCACGAACCCCCTGGCGCGCTCCGCCCACGGCATGAGCGCGATCATCGGGCCGAGGGTCATGAGCAGGAACAGCTGCGACGCCGGGTATTTCTGCTGGTTCAGCACGCGAACGAAGAACGGCGGCGCCTCCGCGCCCCCGCGCGCGAGCGCAACCGGCACCGCCACCACGAGGAACACCGCGATGAAACCCAGGCCCATGCGGTAGAGCGCGCGGCGTCGCCGCCCGTCGTCCCAGAGGAGGATGGTGCCCAGGCCGTAGCCGGCCATCATCACGCCGATCCAGGGGACGATGACGTACAGCACGCTCACGCCCGGCAGCTGGTCGTTGCCCGACGCGTAGATGAACTCCCAGAACCAGCCGAACGGCGCGCGCGCGGCCTCCGGAATGGCGCGGGGCACGAACGCCAGCACCTGCTGGCAGAGCACGATGCCGACGCCAATCCACCCGACGCGCGCCGCCGGCAGCCGCACGAAGGCCGCGAGGAGCACCATGCACCAGCCGAGCATCCAGATCACGCCGGCGAGGACGAACGTCGAGTAGTCCACACCAAACGTCCAGAAGAACCGGATGACCGTGATCTCCAGGACCACGAGCAGGAGGCCCCGCGACACGAGGAAGCGGGCAAGCTTCGCTGGGTCGCCGAGCTTCCGGCCCAGGAAGAACGCCCCCGTCCCGGCATACAGGGCGAACGCCGGTGCGACGAAGTGGGTCACCCACCGCGTGAAGAACACGCCCGGCGTGGGGCCGCCCGCGGGGATGCCCGAGTAGACCCGCACGTGGTCGATGGCCATGAGCACGCAGGCAAGGCCGCGCACGATGTCCACCGAGCGGAGTCGGCCGCCGCCGGGCGCTGGCGGGGCCGCCGTTGGCGACGGCGGAGCGGGAGGAGCCATGGCCGGTGCCGTCGCGCCCATCGGGGGGAGCCTCCGTTCGGGGTTCCCTATGATGCCGCCGTCCGGGCCGGGCGGCAATGTGGATCACGCGGGGATTAACGAAGCCGCGGTTCGGGCCCTCGCACCCCCTGCGGGGTATGCACGAGGACAGGGTGACGCGCCGATGGCGTGTCCGCTGTCCAGCCCCTCGCGCGTGCGCCGTCCCGCGCACCTGAACTCGCGGCACCGTGACAACCCACGCCATTCCGCAGGTCGCCGGCTCCACCGACCGGCACGGGGCCCTTCCTGCGCGCGTGCGCCGGATCGCGGTGGAGGCCGGGCGGCTCGTCGTCGAGCGCCGCGGGATCAGCCGATACGTGCGCGCACTGGTGCCGCGGATGGCGGCCGCGCGGCCGGACCTCGTGTTCTCACTCCACGCCCATGAGGCCGACCATCCGGCAACCGCCGACTGGGTGGCCGGGCATTCCGTGCTCCACGGGCGTGTAGTCGTCCGGTCGCTCGACGAGTTGGAGTTGCCGGACGCCGACGTGGTGTGGTTTCCCTGGAACGTTGCGCGCGTGGTACCCG
>JAYEKC010000438.1:0-2094 GCA_034716715.1 Gemmatimonadota bacterium
GGTCGCGGTCGAGCGCGGGGTCGGCGAGCCACCGGCGCGCGACCGCCTCCATCGCGGCGGCCATCCTCCCCGCCCGGGCGAAACCGAACGTCCCGGCGCTCCCGTTCAGGCGGTGCGCGCAGCGGCACACGGCCTCCAGCGCGTCGGCGTCGTCGGGCGCCACCGCCAGGCGCGCGGCCGCGGCCTCGCACTCGCCGAGCGCGACGCGCGTTGCCGCAACGAAGTCCGCGGCGGCGGCGGCCAGCACGCCATCGGCATCCAGCGGCGCGCCCATCACACGGCGCTCGCGCCAGCCGTCACCGGCGGCCACTCCCTGCGCCGCCCCCCGCCCGCATCGCCCGCGCTGCTCCTTCGCTCACATGCGCGTCCGGCGCCTGCCGTCGAGCTCCTCGATCGTCTTCGTGCTCGCGGCGCGCTCGCGCTTGAGGCGCGCCGACACCTTCTCGGCGGTCTCGAGCACACGCAGGACGTTCTCGCCGGCCAGCTTCCGGAGCTGCGCGTCCGTCCAGCCGCGGATGATGAGCTCGGCGAAGAGGTCGGGGTAGGTGGAGAGGTCCTGCAGCCCCTCCGGCAGGTCATCGTCCACGCCGTCGAAGTCGCTGCCGATCCCGACGTGGTCCACGCCCGCGACGTCCTTCACATGGTCGATCATGTTCGCGACGTCGGCGATGGTGGCCTTCGGCGCCGGGTGCGCGGCGTCCCACGCCTGCATCTCGCGGCTCGCCGCCGCGGTGTCGCCACGGGCGCGGGCACGCGCCGCGCCAAGCATGCGCGCGCGCTCGAGGCTGTGGGCGCGCACCGCGGGGGAATCGAATCCCGGCACGAACGTGACCATCACGACGCCGCCGTTCTTCGGCAGGCGGCGGAGGATCGAATCCGGCACGTTGCGCGGGTGGTCCACGATCGCGCGCGCCGACGAGTGCGAGAAGACCACGGGCGCCTCGGACACGTCGAGCGCGTTGCTCATCGTGCCCGGCGACACGTGCGAGAGGTCCACCAGCATCCCGAGCCGGTTCATCTCGCGCACGACCTCGCGCCCGAAGTTCGTGAGGCCCCCGTGCTTCGCGCTGTCGAGCGCGGCGTCGGCCCAGTCGAGCGTGACGTTGTGCGTCAGCGTCATGTAGCGCGCGCCGAGGTCGTAGTACGCGCGCAGCGCGCCCAGCGAGTTCTCGATGACGTGGCCGCCCTCCATGCCGAGGAGCGAGCCGACCTTGTGGTTGCGGAACGCGGCGCGCACCTCGGCCGCCGTGCCGGCCGCCGTGAGGGCCTCCGGGTACTTCGCGATCATGCGGCGCGCGATGTCGATCTGCTCGAGCTGCACGCGCGCGTATCCCGAATCGGCGTATTCCCCGGGAACGTACACGGACCAGAACTGGCCGCCGAGGTGGCCGGCGCGGATGCGGGCGAGGTCGGTCTGGTGGGGCGTCCGCTTGCGGAGGTCGTACGCGTCCACGTCGCGCTCCATGCCCTTCTGCTCGCGGATGGCCCAGGGAAGGTCGTTGTGGCCGTCCACGAGCGGCGTGGTGGACAGGAGCTCGACGGCATGGGCCCGGGCGGCTTCGCGCGAGAGCGGCGCTGCCCGCCCGGCGCGCGATCCCCCGCGCTGGGCGAGGGCGGGCACGGCCGAGAGCGCGGCGGCAGCGACGAGGAGCAGCGAGGAGAACGGACGTGGAAGTCGCATCGGCAGGAAGGAAGGAGGTCGAGCAGGTCGGACACCGGGCGGGCAGGGCGCATCACCCCGCCGACCCGCACAGAGGTTTCGTGAACTATACCGAAAATCAGGCGCGCCGAGCGCCGGGGGAAGACGCGAGCACACCCGGGCCGGTGCCGAGCCCCAACGCAGAGCGGTCACCGTGCCGGGGGCAAGGTGACCGCTCTGTCTACTGTCTACTGTCTACTGTCTACTGTCTACTCTCAGTACCGATAGTGCTCCGGCTTGTACGGTCCCTCGACCGGCACGCCGATGTAGCTCGCCTGCTCCTGCCGCAGTTCGGTCAGCTGGACGCCGAGCTTGGCGAGGTGGAGCCGCGCGACCTTCTCATCGAGGAGCTTGGGCAGCGTGTAGACGGCGCTGCGGTCGTATGACGTGCCCGA
>JAYEKC010000439.1:0-10644 GCA_034716715.1 Gemmatimonadota bacterium
GATGACGCCGCGCGACCGCGTGTTTGCGGTGTCGGCGTCGGCGGCGCCCCAGGATGTCGTCCAGGCCATCGTCCGCTCCAACTACACCCGCATTCCCGTGCTGGCCGACGGCGACGAACACGTCGTGGGCGTGCTGCACGCGTTCGACGTGCTCGCGGCCACCGGCAAGCCGTTCGCCACGCTCCGCCAGCCCGAGGTCGTGGCGCCCGAGGAGCCGTGTGCAACCGTGATGCGCCGGATGTTGCGCGACCATCGGCACCTCGGCGTCGTGCTGGACGGGGGCCGGCTCACGGGCATCGTGACGCTGGAAGACCTCGTCGAGGAACTCGTCGGCGACATCCACGACGAGCACGACGATCCGGGGGGGTCGGCATGAGCGCGTCGGTGGAGAAGGTGCTGGGGGGGGTCCGTGCCGGCCGCCGCGCGGCCCTCGCGCGCGCGATGTCCATCGTGGAGGACGGGCGTGCCGAAGCCGACGCCCTGCTCGCCGCGCTGCACCCGCTGCTCGGCCGCGCCCGCCGCATCGGGATGACCGGGCCGCCGGGGGCGGGGAAGAGCACGCTCACCACCCGCCTCGCCGCGCACTACCGGGAGCAGGGGCTCACGGTGTGCGTCATCGCCGTGGACCCCACGTCGCCGTTCACCGGCGGGGCGTTGCTCGGCGACCGCGTGCGGATGGAGTCGGTCGCGCTCGACCCGGGGGTGTTCATCCGCTCGATGGCGACGCGGGGCTCGCTCGGCGGCCTCGCGGCCACGACGCGGGAACTGTGCGACGTCGCCGACGCGTTCGGCGTGGACAGGGTGCTTGTCGAGACCGTGGGCGTGGGGCAGAGCGAACTCGACATCGCGCGGACGGCCGACCAGAGCGTGGTGATCCTCGTCCCCGAGTCGGGCGATGCGATTCAGGCCATGAAGGCCGGCCTCATGGAGATCGGCGACCTGTTCGTCGTCAACAAGGCCGACCGCCCCGGCGCTGACCGCGTGAAGCACGACATCGAGTTGATGCTCGGGCTCCGTGGCGGTCTCGCGCTGGGCGGCGAGGCGGCCCACCACGGCGTGGACCTGCGGCGCGTGGCGAACCCGGCGCGGGCGGCGCGCAAAGCGGCTGCCGAACCCACGGCAGGCCGGTGGACGCCGGCGGTGATCCAGACGATCGGCAACACGGGCCAGGGCGTGGCGGAGCTGGCCGCCGCGCTGGACCGGCACTTCGCCTATCTTGAAACCGGTGACGGGCTTGCGGCCCGGCGACGGGCGCGGGTCCGGCAGCGGGTGGTGGACGTGGTGGAGAGTCGCGTGAAGCGCCGGCTCTGGCTCGACGCCGGGACGAACGCATGGCTCGACGCCCGCCTCCCGGATATCGAGGCCGGCACGGCCACCCCGTACGCGGTGGCCGATGCGCTGCTGGCCCAGAGCGGTCCCCTCCTCACGGGAGAAGACGCATGACGGGTGTGCGCTCGGACGCGGACGAGACGATTGCCGCGATGCAGCAGGAACTCGACGACCTGCGCCGGCAGGTGGCGGCGTGGCACGCGCGCTACGCCGCCGGGACGATCCGCGACCTGAACTTCTCGAACTCGGCCAGCGAAGTCGCGCCGCTCTACACGGCGCTCGACCTCGAGGGCAGCGCGGGGACGGCGCTCGAAGTGCCGGGGGTGTACCCGTTCACCCGGGGCATCCACCCGACCGGGTACCGTGGCCGCCTGTGGACCATGCGGCAGTTCGCCGGGTTCGGCTCTGCCCGCGAAACCAACGAACGGTACAAGTTCCTCCTCGCGCACGGCACCACCGGACTCTCCGTGGCGTTCGACTTCCCCACGCTGATGGGCTACGACTCCGACCATCCGCGGTCGGAGGGCGAGGTGGGCAAGTGCGGCGTCGCCATCAGCTCGCTTGCCGACATGGAGCAGTTGTTCGAGGGCATTCCGCTCGGCGACGTCTCGACCTCGATGACGATCAACGGCCCCGCGATCATCCTGTGGTGCTTCTACATCGCGGCCGGCGAGAAGCAGGGCGTGCCGCCGGAGAAGCTCCGGGGCACGGTGCAGAACGACATCCTCAAGGAATACATGGCGCAGCATGCCTGGTGCTTCCCCATCGAGCCCGCGCTGCGCCTCATCGTGGACATGTTCGAGTGGGGGTCGCGCCACGCGCCGCAGTGGAACACCATCTCGATCTCGGGCTACCACATCCGCGAGGCCGGGGCCACCGCCGCGCAGGAGCTCGCCTTCACGCTCGCCGACGGGTTCACGTACGTGGAGCGCGGCGTGGCCCGCGGCCTGGCGGTGGACGATTTCGCCCCCCGCCTCTCGTTCTTCTGGGACGTCCACAACGACTTCTTCGAGGAAATCGCCAAGCTCCGCGCCGCGCGCCGCATCTGGGCGCGGCACATGAAGGAGCGCTACGGCGCGAAGGATCCCCGGTCGTGGATGATGCGGTTCCATTCCCAGACGGCGGGGGTCACCCTGACGGCGCAGCAACCGATGAACAACGTGGTGCGCGTCGCGTACCAGGCGCTGGCCGCCGCCCTCGGGGGGACGCAGTCGCTGCACACCAACTCGATGGATGAGACGCTCGCCCTGCCCACCGAGCACGCCGTGCAGGTGGCGCTGCGTACGCAGCAGGTGCTCGCGTACGAGACGGGCGTACCGAACGTCGTCGATCCGCTCGGCGGGTCGTACTACGTCGAGAAGCTCACCGACGACCTCGAGCGCGAGGCCGAGGCGCTGTTCGCCGAGATCGAGGAGCGCGGCGGCGTCGTGAAGTGCCTCGAGGCCGGCTGGTTGCAGCGGCGCATCTCGGAGAGCGCCGCCCGCCAGCAGTGGGAGGTCGAGCAGCACCGGCGCGTCATCGTCGGCGTCAACGAGTTCGTCACCGACGAGTCGCTGCAGATCCCGCTGCTCAAGATCGACGAGGCCGCCGCCCGCGACCAGGCCGGACGCCTGCAGCGCCTCCGCGAGACCCGCGACAACGCCGCGTGCACGGCCCGGCTCGACCGCCTGCGGCAGGCGGCGCGGGGCAGCGAGAACGTCGTGCCCCACATCCTCGAGTGCGCGCGCGCGTACTGCACCTTGTACGAGATTCGTGCCGCGCTCGAGGACGTGTTCGGCGCGTACCGCGAGCCCGTCTTCTTCTAGCAACCCCCGAGTCCGCCCCCGATGACACGCCCCATCCGCGTGCTGGTTGCCAAGCCCGGCCTCGACGGCCACGACCGCGGCGCCAAGGTCGTCGCCGCCGCGCTGCGCGACGCCGGCATGGAGGTCATTTACACCGGCCTCCACCAGACGCCCGAAATGATCGCCACCGCCGCCGTCCAGGAGGACGTCGACGTCGTCGGCCTCTCCATCCTGTCCGGCGCGCACATGACGCTCTTTCCCCGCGTCCTCGAGCTCATGCGGGCCGAGGGGCGCGACGACGTCCTCCTCACGGGCGGCGGCATCATTCCCCAGGAGGACATGGACGCCCTCGCGACGATGGGCGTCGGGAAGCTCTTCGGCCCCGGTTCCCCGACCGGCGAGCTGGTGACGTACATCAGGGACTGGTTCGCCCAGCGCCACCCCCAGCAGGTGTGACCAGACTGCGCACGCTGAGCGACGCGGCGCGCGCCCTCGAGGCGCGCCTGCGCGAGGGCGGGGGACCCGAGAAGGCAGCGCGGCAGCACGCGCAAGGCAAGCTCACCGCCCGCGAGCGCGTCACGCAGCTCACCGACGCCGACGCTCCACTCCTCGAGCTCGGGCTCCTCGTGGCCCACGACCGGTACGACGGCCAGGCGCCGGCAGCCGGGGTGATCACGGCCGTGGGATACGTGACGGGGCGCGAATGCGTGATCGTCGCCAACGACGCCACCGTCAAGGCCGGGTCGTGGTGGCCGGAGACCATCGGCAAGATCCTCCGCGCCCAGGAATGCGCGATGCGCTCGCGCGTGCCGATCATCTACCTGGTGGATTCGGCCGGCGTGAACCTCCCGTACCAGGGTGGCGTGTTCCCGGGGCAGTACGGCGCGGCGCGCATCTTCTACTACAACTCGCTGATGCGCCGGTACCTCCGGGTGCCGCAGATCGCGGCGGTCATGGGCCAGTGCGTGGCTGGCGGGGCGTACCTTCCCGCGCTCTCCGATGTGATCCTGATGGTCAAGGGTTCGTCCTTCATGGGCCTCGGCGGGCCGAACCTCGTCAAGGGCGCAACGGGCCAGGTGATCGACGCTGAGACGCTCGGCGGTGCCCTCACGCACACGGAGGTGAGCGGCGTTGCCCACTACGCCGCCGATTCCGACGCCGATTGCCTCCGCCACATCCGCGAACTCGTCGAGCGCCTGCCAGCCCCTCCGGCGCGGCCGCTGCCGTACCAGCCCCGCGACGCGGACCCGGTGCCCGATCCGGAGGCCCTCTACGACCTCCTCCCGTCCGACCATCGCATGGCGTACGACATGCGAGCGGTGTTGCGGGCCGTCGTGGACGGCGGGCGCCTCGACGAGTTCCAGCCGGCCGTCGCGCAGGAGATGATCTGCGCCGACGCGGCCGTCGACGGCGTCACGGTCGGGATCATCGCCAACCATCGGGGCCTCATCCGCCAGGCTGGGGGGGCGCAGGCGCGATTCGGCGGCATCCTCTACGCCGAATCCGCCGAGAAGACCGCGTACTACATCGATCGCTGCGATCGGGCGGGCATACCATTGCTCTTCGTGCAGGATGTGTCCGGCTTCATGGTGGGGCCCCATGCCGAACACGCGGGCATCATCCGGGCGGGCGCGCGGTTTGTCGAGGCGATGGCCACGGCCACCGTGCCGAAAATCGTCCTCACCGTCAACCACGCATCCGGCGCCGGATACTACGCGATGGCCGGGCAGGGGTTCGACCCCGATTTCATCCTGTCGTGGCCCACGGGGCGGATGGCGGTGATGGAGGGCGAGAGCGCGGTGCAAGCCGTGCACGGGCCCGCGCTGGAGGCGGCGCGGCAGGCGGGGAAACCGCCCGATCCCCAGGTCGCCGAGGCGGCCCTGGCCATGCGGGAGGACTACGAGCACCAGCTCGACGCCCTGTACGCCGGCGCGCGCGGATACGTCGACGCCATCGTGTATCCCGAGGACACCCGCGCGATGCTCGCGCTCGCACTGCGCACCACGCTCAACAACCGTGGCCCGCACCTGGGGCCGTTCGTGCTGCCGTCCCGCGTCGGGGCCGAGGGATGACCGGGCGGCCGATCCGCATCGGTGGGGGATCGGGCATGTGGGGCGACGACCTCGACGCGCCGCGGCGGCTGGTCGAGGGCGGCCCGCTCGACTACCTCATGCTCGACTACCTCGCCGAAGTCACGATGTCGGTGCTGCAGCGCCAACGCGCGAAGGACCCGCAGTTTGGCTACGCGCGCGACGTCGTCGGCGCGGTGGAAAGCGTGCTGCCGGCGTTGCGCAAGGGCAGCCTGGCGCTCCTCGCGAACGCGGGCGGCGTGAACCCGCCGGCCTGCGCGGCCGCCGTGCAGGCGATGCTCGACGAACACGGCGCGCGCAAGGAGGTGCCCGTGGGGGTCGTCACCGGCGACGACCTGCTCCCGCGCCTCGACGCCCTGATTGCGGCCGGCCACGATCTCCGCCACATGGAGACGGGCGAACCCCTCGCCGCGGTGCGCGACCGCGTGGTGGCCGCCAATGCCTACATCGGGTCCGCGCCGCTCGCCACGGCGCTCGACCGTGGCGCACGCGTGGTGCTCACCGGACGGTGCCACGACGCGGCGCTCGCCGTCGCCCCGATGCGCCACGCCTTCGGCTGGACGGACGCCGACGTGGACCAGCTCGCCGCGGGAACCGTCGCCGGGCACATCATCGAGTGCGGGGCGCAGGCCACGGGCGGCAACTGCCTCGCCGACTGGGACTCCATCCCCGACGTGGCCGGAATCGGATATCCGGTCGTCGAGGTCGAGTCCAACGGTTCGTTCACCGTCACGAAGCAGCCGGGGACCGGCGGCCGCGTGTCGCGCGCCACCGTCACTGAGCAGCTGGTCTACGAGATCGGCGACCCCGCGCGCTACGTGACGGGCGACGTGGTGGCGGACTTCACGTCGGTCCAGCTCGAGGAATCCGGGCCGGACGCCGTGCGCATCAGCGGGGTGATCGGCCAGCCGCCGACCGGCCAGCTCAAGGTGAGCATCGCGTTTCGCGACGGTTTTAAGGCCGTCAGCACGCTCGTGTACGGATGGCCCGACGCGCGCGCCAAGGCGGAGGCGGCCGACCGCGTGGTGCGGGCCCGGCTCGACCGACTCGGTCTCTCATACGAGCGCATCCATACGGAACTCGTCGGTGCCGGCGCGCTCCACGGGCCGCTCAGCGGCCCGGACGCGGGGCGCGACGCACCCGAGGTCCAGCTGCGCATCGGCGTGCGCGACGGGGACCGCGCGACTGTCGAGCGGTTCACTCGGGAGATCGCGCCGCTGGTGCTCAACGGCCCGCCCACCGTCACCGGCTACTTCGGCGCCCGCGCGAAGGTGGAAGAGATTCTGGGCTACTGGCCGGCGCTCATCGACGCCGCGGCCGTCAAGACGAGCGTCAAGGTGCTGAAGTGAAGGTCCTCGTCCTTCGCGTGGCCCATGCGCGGTCCGGCGACAAGGGCGACACGGCCAACGTGGGGGTGATTGCCCGCCGGCCAGACTGGTATCCGTTCCTCGAGAAGTACCTCACGGCCGAGGTCGTGGCCGCGCACTTCGCGCCGCTCATCACGGGGAAGGTGGAGCGGTTCGCGATGCCGAACCTGTTCGCCCTCAACTTCCTCCTCCACGGCGCGCTGGACGGCGGGGGAACGCGCTCGCTCAGGGTCGATGCGCAGGGAAAAACGTACTCCACGGCGCTGTTGCGGCTGGTGCTCGACGTCCCCGCGTCGGACCCGCGCGTGATGGCCCTGCAGGGTGCCGCCGAGCCGTGAGCCTGCCGCCGGTGCAGGTTGCCAAGCTCATCCTCGCGTTCGCGGGGATCGCGTGCTTCGGGGTCGGCATCCGCCTGGACCACGGGCCACTGCGGTGGGCCGGCATCGGACTGGTCGCGCTGGCGTGGGTGCTCCGCTTCGCCCGGCCCCGCGCGGGATGACTCGCTACTGCCCGGACGTCACCAGGTAGCCCCGCTTGATGTCGGAGGCTCCGGCGCGCACGCCGAGCCCCACGGAGACGCCGAAGGCGACCACGGTGAACCCCGTCACGAGGGGCAGCAGCCACGCGATGGGCGCCGCGACCACGGCACTCACCACGCCGGCGATGAGCGCCGACGACGGCTTGAGCGCTCCGTCCACGTAGCGCAGGCGGTCGCGCACGAACCGGCGGGCCGTTCCGTATCCCATCCAGACAGCCAGCAACGTGATGACGAGCGAAATCCAGCCGACCATACGTCCTCCCTTTGGCTCCCCTACGCCGGGCCGGCCATGCGGGTTTCACGCCGGTGTGCCGGAGCGCGTGTAATTTGACACATCGTCCCGTGACATCCTTCACGCACCCCCGGCTCGCGGAAATCGCCGCGTATCTGGACGCCGTTCGCGCCGACCTCGCATCCGTCGTCGAAGGGGCGCCGCCGGGCTCGCTGGCGCGTCGGCCGGCCGGCGGGGGGTGGAGCGGGGCCCAGATCCTCCAGCACCTTGGCAAGACGGAAGGATCCATCGCGAAGATGCTCGAGCGCGCGTTCGCCGCCGCGCCGGACCTTCCCGTCGAGTCCGAGACGGCTTCGCTTCTTGGCGCCCTCGACCGCTACGCGATCGAGGCGGCCGACCGCAAGCTCATGGCGCCGGCCGGCATCCAGCCGGATGGTGATCCCGACGCCGCCGCATGCTGGGCGTCGCTCCGGGCCGTGCGTGAGCGCACCTATCGCGCCTTTGCCGCGGTGGATGGGCGCGCACTGCGCGGCATCACGGCGCCGCACCCGTTCCTGGGCGAACTGACGGCCTACGAGTGGCTGCTCTTCCTCGGCAAGCACGAGGCCCGGCACCTGCGGCAGCTGCGCGCACGGTTGGCGGAGCCGTGAGCGCGACGCCGCTCGCCGGGCAGGCCGAATCCGCGGCCACCATGCCGCGTGGAACCGTGCCCGAACTGCTTGCGCCGGCCGGGTCGCTCGACGCGGCCCGCGCGGCATTCGCCAACGGCGCCGACGCCGTGTACCTCGGCGTGGGGCGGTTCAACGCGCGCGATGACGGCGCCCAGCTCACCCTCGACGAACTCGCCGCCGTGGCCCGCATCGCGCACGGCCGTGGCGGTCGCGTGTACCTCACGCTCAACACGCTCGTCAAGCCGAACGAGCTCGCCGAGGCGCTTGGCCTGCTCGGCGAGTGCGTCGATCGCGGCATCGACGCCGTGCTGGTGCAGGACGTCGGACTCGTCACGCTCATCCGCCGGCTGTATCCCGCGCTCGACGTCCACGGGTCCACCCAGATGTCCGTCCACGACGCCTCGGCCGCACGGGTGATCCGCGACCTGGGCGTGGAGCGGATCGTGCTCGCCCGCGAGAATACGCTCGACGACGTGCGCGCGATCCGGGCAGCGGCCGGCGACGTCGGGCTCGAGACGTTCATCCACGGCGCGCTCTGCATTTCGTACTCCGGCCAGTGCTTCATGTCCGGGATGATTTCCGAGCGGAGCGCCAACCGCGGGTCGTGCGCCCAGTCGTGCCGCAAGGACTACGTGCTCGCCGACGCGAACGGCGCCGAGCTCGACCGCGGATACCTCATCTCGGCCCGCGACCTTGGCGCATACGACCATCTGCCGGCCCTTGCCGAGGCCGGCGTCGGGTGCCTCAAGATCGAGGGCCGCAAGAAGAAGCCCGAATACGTGGCGACCGTCACGCGTGCCTACCGCGAGTTTCTCGGGCGCCTCGAGCGCGGCGACCGCTCGCCGCCCGAGGTCGAGGAAACGCAACCGCTCGTGCAGATCTTCTCGCGCGGATTCACCGGCGGGATGTTCGGCGGCCGCGACGGACGCGAGTATGTGACGCGAACGCATCCGGACAACCGCGGCCTGGTGATCGGCACCGTGGCGGAATCGACCGGGGCGGAGGTGGTCGTCGACGTCCGGTTGCCGGTCCAGCCCGGTGACGGGCTCGGGTTCGAGCCGCCCGGCGGGGCGGGGCCGCTGGAGTCGCGGGGGTTCGCGGTGCGGGCCGTGCGCGACGTGTCCCGGAGCGCGGACGGGATACGACAGGCCGTCGCAACGCGCGAGGCCATCCCGGCCGGCTGGACGGTGCTGCGTACGTCGGACCACGCGCTCCTCGAAGGCGCCCGCGCCTCGTTCGCGGGCGTGGAGGTGCCGCGTGCGGGCGCCCGCGACCGCCTCTCCGTGCGGGCGTTCGGCAATGCGGGACGGCCGCTCAAGCTGCTGTTCTCCACCGGGGCAGACGCCGAGGCCGCCGAGTCGGAAGTCCCGCTGCGCCCGGCCACGGCGCACGGCCTCGACGAGCCCCAGCTTCGCCGCCAGCTCGGCCGCCTCGGCGGAAGCGGTTTCGTGCTGGGCGAGGTGGACGCGCGCGGGTTGGCGCCGGGCCTCTTCCTGCCCGTGAGCGAGCTTAACCATTTGCGCCAGCGGGCCGTGGCTGCGCTTGCCGAGCGGCGCGGATGGTCGAACGACGCTCGTGCGCAGGATCGCACCGCGCGGATATCGGCCGCCGTGGCGGTCACGGCGCCGGCGCCACGCGACGGGCAGCACGCCGAAGCCCGCCTGGTCGCGGAGGTCTGGCGCGTCGACGACGCCCGCGTCGCGGCGGCGGCCGGCGCCACCGAAGTCGTCCTCGACGTGTTCCTCCGGCACCCAATGCCGCCAAAGTCTCGCGTGCGCGCCCTCCGCGACGAGTTGGCGTCGTCGGGCGTGACACTCCGCCTGCGCACGCCGTCGGTGGTTCGCCCCGAGGATCGGCGCAGGCTGGACCCGTGGCTGGCCCTCGGCCTCCCGGTTCAGACCGGCCACCTGGGCCTGCTCGCCGAACTGGCGGCGGCGGGCGTGGACGTCGTGGGTGACTACGCGCTGAACTGCTTCAACCAGCATACGGCGCTCCACCTGTTCGGGCTCGGCGCCAGCCGGATCATGCCGTCGGTCGAGTTGGCTGCCGACGAGCTCGCCGCGGTCGTGGCGCCATGGGGCGGTGCGGGGTTCGACGTGTTCGCGTACGGCCGGCCCGAAGGGATGACCATCGAGCACTGCGTGCTCTCGGCGGCGTTCGACCGCGAGCCCACGACCTGCCGTGACCTGTGCGTCAAGTCTCACCCGCACGTCGAGCTGACCGACCCCACCGGGTACACGTTCCCGGTGGCCACCGACAGCGACTGCCGGAACCGGCTGCTCCACTCCCGGCCCGTCGATGGGTCGGCGTACCTCGCCGGGTTGTGGACCCGCGGCATCCGGGGATGGCGCCTCGTGTTCAACGTGCCCGGTGACGACGTCGGGGCGGTCACCGCCGCGTTTCGCACGTTGTTCGACCAGTTGGTGTCCGGCGCACCCGCCGATCCGGCTGCCGTCAGGCGCGTCGTCGGCGACGCGTACACCCGCGGGCATTTCGAGCGGCCGGTCTAGCTGTAGTTGGTGAGGAGGTTGTTCACAGGAGCATAGCCTGAGGTGCAAGCTGGGGTTGTCAAGACACTCAACCGGCAACCCAGCCAGAGGCTCCTGTGAACATCCACAAGAATGCACGACTCA
>JAYEKC010000440.1:0-2088 GCA_034716715.1 Gemmatimonadota bacterium
GCCTTCGCGAGCGTTCGCCAGGTTCCCCATCGCGGCACGAACATTGGAACGCGGTCGCGGTATGCGCGGTATTCGTCGCCGAATCGGGCAAGCACGCGCCGCTCCTCGCTCCGCGCGAGGAGCGCATACGCCGCGACGATCACGGGGAAGAGCCCGACGGAGAAGATCGTGGGCCAGTGCACGATGCCTTCGCCAAACAGCCCGAGAAAAAGGCCGGTATACTGTGGGTGTCGCACCAGCGCATAGAGGCCGGTCGTGGCCATGCGGCCTTCCTGTCGCGCTCGGTAGAGCTCGCGCCAGCCCTGGATGAAGATGCCGATGCCCGTGAACGCCAGCGCGTATCCGGCGAGCATCGAGATCATCATGCCCGTATCACCGACGCCCAGGAGTGACGACCACAGATTCGCATTGAGGCCTCGCCGATCCAACCCGAAGAAGCGGGCAATCAGGTAGATCGTGAGGGGAAAGCCGTACATCTCCGCGTACAGCGCGATGATGAACGCCTGGACGACACCCGCGCTGGCCCACTCCCGCCATGTTCGCGGCGTGAGATACCGGTACACGAACCAGGAAGCGGCCACGATCATGATCACGGCGACGCCCCAGGCGTTGGAGTGGGGAATGGGCGCGCTCAAGCCTCACCCTCATCGGTTGAACGGCAGGTCGCGATCATGACGCCGCCCGTTGCCGTGCCCCGCTGCGTTGCCGCTGCCGCCTCGCGGCGGGCCGGAACACCACGACCGGGATACCGGCGCCCCGCACCACCTTGTCCGCCACGCTGCCGAGCGTGGCGCGCGCCAGGCCGCCGCGCCCGTGCGTCGCGATGGACACGAGGTCAATGTCGTTCGCCCGGACATACGCCAGCAGCACGGCCGCCGCGCGGGGCGACAACTCCACGTGCGTGCGTACGGTGCCCGGCAGCCGGCCGAGCGACCGCCCCACGCGTTCGAGGTCTGCCTGGGCGCGCTGACGTTGTTCCGCGACCGCCTCGGCCGCACGCTTGCGTTCGATGACGGCCGCCAGGCCGGGAAACGGCTCCATCATTGGCAGCGGCTCGAGAATGCGCACGAAGTGGAGTTCAGTGTCAGGCGCGGATACGAACGCACATGCGACGTCGATCACCCGCCTGGCAAACCTGGACCCGTCGAGTGGCACCAGGATGCGGCGGAAGGGCGGAGCCGGCGCGTCATTGTCCGCGTCCGACTCTCGGCCGGGGACGACGAGCACCGGCGAAAGACTGTGCCGGATCACCGCATCCGTGACGCTGCCGAGCCATGCCCGACTGAGACCGCCGCGTCCGTGCGATGACATGACGATAAGGGCGTCGCGGCGCTCGTCCACGTGCGCCGCGATCGCGGCGGCGGGCTGCCCGGCCAACTCATGGACTGTGACGGCAATGCCATGCTCCGACGCCAACCGGTGCGCCGTGGCTCGAAGCGACGCGACGGCCGACTTCGCGACGTCTGAGTCGAACATGCGGTCAATAACGGGCGCAGCACCATACCTGGGTGGCGGCGGGCGGACCCGCACCAACTCGATTGGCGCCTCCCAACTCCGGGCCAGCCGCGCGGCCACCGGCAGTGCATGCCCCGACGCGGCCGAGCCATCGAGCGGAACGACTATTGTGCCGAACCGCGGCATCGAGTCATTCCTCGTCGGCGTAGGCAGTGGGGTTCGCCTTGAACTTCGCGTGACAGGCGTGGCTGCAGAACTGATATACGCGGCCGTCATACACTTCGGTCGCCTTGGCCGCTCCATCCTGCAAGGTCATGCCGCAAACGGGATCCCAGGTCATGGGTTGCATCCTCCTTTTTCGTGACCGCCGCCCGGACATCATGCGTGTGTCCGGCGCCCGGCCTCGACGCTTCAGTGTTGTGCGGAATCCTGAATTCGCGCTGAACTCGCGCTGATGAACGGAGGGCGTCGCCGGGCGCACAACACCGGCGACTGGCGCCTTCGTTTCAGGGCCCGCTCAGGTGTCATTAAGGAACCTCGCCAACCTGGACGTCGTCGCATGCAGCCGCGGCGGCTTGCTTGCGAAGAGCGCACGTCAACTGTTCAAGACGGAGGCCGCACGAAAGTGGTTCA
>JAYEKC010000441.1:0-2087 GCA_034716715.1 Gemmatimonadota bacterium
GGCCGTTCGGGCGCGACCGCGTGGTTGCACTCGCGGTCATCGCCGCCGGCCTCGCGGTCATGATCGTGCCGCAGCTGGGGTACGTGCCGCTCTGGGACGGACGCGTGTACGCGAACTGCGTGTTCGAGGCCGCGTTCTCGGGCGTCACGATGGAGTCGCTGCGCTGCGCCGGCCACCCGTCGCAAGGCTGGGCGGCGGTGTTGGTGGTGCCCCAACTGATCTCGCCCGGGAGCGTCGCCCTCCTGCACGCGACCAACCTCGCGCTCGGCGTGATTGCCGCCGTGGCGTTCCGTGTGGCCCTGGCGCGCGTGTTTCCCGAACCGTCGCTGGCGCGCGAACTTGACATCGTGGCGGCGGCGGCGGCCTGGCAGCCCGTGGTGGTGTCCACGCTGCTCCAGCCCAACGTGGACTTCGGGGTGTACGCGTTCTTCTTCGTCGCGCTCGCGGGGCTGCTGTCGCCGGGTCGTGCGGGCACGACCGTGGCGCTGGCCGGGGGCACGCTGCTCGTGTTCTCGAAGGAAACGGGAGTCGCCGCGTACGGACTGGCCGTCGCCGCCGCGCTGTACGTGGCGTACCGGCGCGACGGCCGCCCCTTCCGCGCCCAGGCGGGCCCGCTGGTCCGGCGAGGCGCGGTGCTCGCGCTGCCCGTGGCGCTGTTCGTCGCGCACGTGGCGGCGTGGGACGCCGAGCACGGGAGCTCGGCCATCTGGAAGCATGGATGGCAGCGCAGCACCGCCGACGGCTTCAAGTTCTTCGACCTGAGCGACCCGATCTTCGTGAGCTACGCGGCGGGCCTGTTTGTGATGGGCTTCATGTGGGTGGCCTGGGCGCCGGTGGCGATGGACGGCCTCCGCGGGCTGGCGCGCATGGCACGGCGCCGGCCGTCGCGGCCGGTCCCGGGGGCGGACCCGGCGGTCCTCGCCGCGCTCGTCACGATGACCGTCCTGCTGACGTACGTCCTGACCAGCTTCCGCACCTGGAGCAACCTCCGGTACTTCGCGGTCCTGTACCCGCTCTTCCTCATGCTCACGTACGTGTCGGTGCTGCGCCTTGGCGTGCCGGCCCGCGCCCGCGTCGCCGGACTCGTCGCCCTCGCCACGCTGCTGGTCGTGGCCGACTACCGGTCGGTCGATCCCGTGTCGCGGGCCGTATACGGAACGTTCGACACCGGCGTGCGCCGGATGTACCGGATGTCGTCCATCACCGGCGAGTTTGAGGGGCCGGGCCGGGACCAGCTGGTCTACAACCTCGAGTTCACCGGCTACCACCACGTGCAGGACGCCCTGTTCGCCCGGCTCCGGCCCACGAACAGCACGGTGATCGCGACGCCACGGCAGGTGCGGTGGAACATCTGGAGCCAGCTGGAGGTGGGCACCTGGCGGCGCACGATGCGACGCGACCGGGTGTTCAGTCCCGTGTACGCCGACGAGGTGGACGTGGCCGCACGGGGCTCCCGCGAGGCGTGGTTCCTCGATTTCTCGAACCGGAGCTACACCGACCACGCGATGGCCACCTTGCTGCCCCGGTACGCGGTGACCGATTCGATGGTTGTCGAGTCCCACGGCCAGCGGGTCGTGGCGCACCATCTGGTTCGGCAAGAACCGCCCGTGCTACCTTAGAGCGGAATGCGAACTCCCACCCCGGTCGGCGCGTCCATGAAGGTGGTCATCCTCGCCGGCGGCCTGGGCACGCGGCTGCAGGAGGAAACCACCGTCCGCCCCAAGCCGATGGTCGAGATCGGCGGCCGGCCGATGCTGTGGCACATCATGCACCTGTACGCGCGCCACGGCCTCACCGACTTCGTGCTCGCGCTCGGCTACAAGGCCGAGATGATCCGCGAGTACTTCCTCGGCTACCACCAGGTGTCGCGCGACGTGACGGTCCGCACCGCCGACGGCAGCGTGATCACCCACGGGGCGGCGGCGGAGGACTGGACCGTGACGATGATCGACACGGGCCAGGCGACGCAGACGGGCGGCCGCATCCGGCGGCTCCGGAAGTGGATTGGCGGCGACACGTTCTGCCTCACGTACGGCGACGGCGTCAGCAACGTGGACCTCGCGAAGGTGATCGCGTTCCACCGCGCG
>JAYEKC010000442.1:0-2078 GCA_034716715.1 Gemmatimonadota bacterium
CGCCGGCGTCGCGGGCGACCAGCAGGCGGCGCTGTTCGGCCAGGGGTGCTGGACTGCGGGCACGAGCAAGAACACCTACGGCACCGGCGCGTTCCTCCTCCTTCACACGGGCAACACGCGGCCCCGCGGCGGTGGCGGCATCCTCACTACGGTGGCGTGCGACGCGACCGGGCAGCCGGCCTACGCGCTCGAGGCCAGCATCTTCATCGCGGGCGCCGCCGTGCAGTGGCTGCGCGACGGCCTGGGCCTCGTGGGCCGCGCAGGCGAGACCGAGGCCATGGCGCGGTCACTCGCGTCCACCGACGGCGTCTACTTCGTGCCCGCGCTCACCGGGCTCGGCGCACCGGCGTGGGAGCCGAACGCCCGCGGCACGATCGTCGGCCTCACCCGCGGCACCACGCGGGAGCATCTCGTGCGCGCGGCGCTCGAGGCCATGTGTTACGGCACCGCGGACGTCCTCACGGCCATGCGCGAGGCCAGCGGTGCGCCGCTGGACGTGCTGCGCGTGGACGGCGGCGCCACCGCCAACGCGTGGATGATGCAGTTCCAGGCCGACGTGCTGGACGTTCCCGTCGAGCGTCCGGACGTGATCGAGACGACCGCGATGGGCGCCGGCGCGCTCGCGGGCCTCGCCACCGGCATCTGGCCCGACGCCGACGCGTTCCTGCATTCGCGCCGGTACGAGCGGTTCACCCCGGGGCCGGGCCGTGCCGCCGCCGACGCCGGGGCCCGCGGCTGGGCGCGCGCGGTGCGTGCCGCGTTGCACTGGGCCAGGGACCAGGGCTGATGCACTTCGTGTTCGTGCTCGCGCTGTGGGGTGCGCCGCCGGAGCGGCCCGCGCCATCGGACCGCGATCCGTGGTTCGGCCGCGACAAGTTGCTGCACTTCGTCGCGTCAGCGGCGGTGCAGGGCGCCGCTCACGCGGCCTTCCGCGCGCGCGGCGCCGACTACGGGTCGGCGAGTCGCGGGGCCGCGGCCGTGACGCTCACGGTCGGCGTGTCCAAGGAAATCTGGGACCACTACCGCGGCGGCGACGCCAGCCTGCGCGACCTCACGTGGGACGTCGTGGGCGGCACGGCGGGCGCCGTGGTCGTCCGGCAAGCGGACCGCTGACCCGGTGAACGGACTCGCCGACGCCGGGCGCCTCGCGGCGTGGGCGGCCTTCCTGTTCGCCGCCTGGGCGGCGGTGACTGGCGGGCTTGCCCTGCGCGAGGGCCGCGACGACCTCGCGACCACGGCGCGGCGTGGACTTGTCGCTGCGGCGGCATGCGCCGTCGTGGCCGTCGGCGTCCTCGCCGTTGCGGTCGTGACGCGCGACTACGCGTTCGCCTTCGTTGCGCAAAGAGTGTCCGGGCTGATGCCGCGGCGATGGGCGCCAATCGCGCTCCTCGCGTCCACGCCCGGTGCGATGCTGGTGTGGGCCGCGATGGCGGGGGTTGGCGCTGCGGTCGCCGCCCGCCCCCCGCTTGGCGATGCGCGCGCCGGCCACCTCGCGCCCGGCGCGACGTCCGGCGCGTCGGGCGTTGCAACAATCGCCGTCGGCGCCGCGGCGATGGCCATTGCCGTCGCCGTTGCGCTGGCCACGCGCCCGTTCGCCCCGACGTTCGGGGCCGTGCCCGACGGCGGCGTGCTGGCCCCCGACCTGCAGCAGGCCGCACCCACCGTGACGGGCGTCGCGTACCTGGCCGCGTCGGCGGCGGCGATGGTGGCGTTCGCGCGGACGGCTGGCGCCCTTGCCGCGCGTTCGCTCGACGCAGCGTGGAGCGCCGCCGTCCGGCGCTGGAACGCCGTGGCGTGGGTTGCCGTCCTCACCGGCACCGTGGCCGCCGCGCGCTGGTACGCCGCCACGCCGCTCCGCGGTGCATGGCTCGCGGACCCGGCGACGCCGCTCTGGCTGCTGCCGTGCGCGATCGGGGTGTGGCTCGTCCACCTCGACGCCGGCCGCCCGACGGCGGATCGCGTGGTGACGCGCGTCCTGCTCACGGCCGCGATGGCCGTGGCCGGTGCGGCCGCGCTCGCGTACGGCGCGGGCGCGCCGGTCCGGGGCGTGGGCGACGCCGCCGCGCCGGCGGGTTCGT
>JAYEKC010000443.1:0-2077 GCA_034716715.1 Gemmatimonadota bacterium
ATGCGCGAGATCTACCACGACGCCACGTTCGACAAGGAGCGCGCCCAGGCCTTCTTCAACTCGGGCGTCCTGACCCTCCGCGGCCGCGCGATGGCCGAGCGGCTGTACCTGTGCACGATCAACCAGATCGCACGCGTGGCGCAGAAGCACCGGCGCGCGTTCGAGGACATCCTCGCCGACCTCGAGGCGGCGCTGGTGGACCGGTATTTCGCCAACTTCTCGCTCTTCCAGTCGCTGCCGGACGCGTGGGCCATCGACCAGCTCTTCCCGATCATGCCCATCCACCGCCTCGACGAGGAGCCGGCCCGTCGCGGGACCATCCAGGACGTGAGCTGCGACTCCGACGGCAAGATCGACCGGTTCATCGGGGGCAAGCACGGCCAGCCGAGCCTGGCGCTGCACCGGTTCCACGACGACGGCCAGCCGTACCTGCTCGGCGTGTTCCTCACCGGCGCGTACCAGGAGATTCTCGGCGACCTGCACAACCTCTTCGGCGACACGAACGCCGTACACGTGCGCCTCTCCAACGGCGCCTACGAGGTGACGGACCTCGTGCATGGTGATACCGTGACGGAGGTGCTGAACTACGTGCAGTTCCGCGCCTCCGACCTGCTGACGACGTTCCGCCGCAAGGTGCAGGCGTGCGGTTCGCTGACGCGCGACGAGGCCAACATGTTCATCGCCGAGTACGTGGCTGGCCTCGAGGGCTACACGTACCTCGAAGGCGACGCCGCGCGCTAGCCGCCATTCCCGGTCCGTCCGTGACCCACGACCTCGGCCCCCTGCTCCTCGCCCTCGCGGCGCTGATCCTCGGCACGAAGCTGCTCGCCGAACTGTCGCAGCGGTTCGGCCAGCCGGCCGTGCTGGGCGAACTCCTCGCCGGCGTGCTGCTCGGCAAGAGCGTGTTCGGCGTCGTGGACGCCGACGACCCCGTGCTGTACGCGATGGCCGAGCTCGGCGTGCTCATCCTGCTGTTCGAGATCGGCCTGCACACCGACGTCCGGTCGCTGCGCAAGGTCGGCGGCCAGGCGGTGACCGTCGCGCTCGTGGGCGTCGTGGCGCCGTTCGTAGGCGGCTATTTCGTGACCCTCGCGCTCGGCTTCAACACCATCGAGTCGCTCGTCGCCGGGGCGGCGCTCACCGCCACGTCCATCGGCATCTCGGCGCGCGTCCTTCGCGACATCGGCAAGCTCGACACGCCCGAAGGGCAGATCGTCCTCGGCGCCGCCGTGCTCGACGACCTCCTCGGGCTCATCATCCTCAGCGTCGTGTCGGTGCTGGTCGCCGGCGAGGCGATCACCGTGCTGGGCGTGAGCCGCATCGCCGGGCTGGCGCTCGGATTCGTCGTCATCGCGTTCCTGGCCGGCTCGTACTTCGTGCCGCCCATCTTCCGCGTCGTCGAGCGCCTGCGCACCACCGGCGCGCTCGGCCTCATCGCCCTCGCCTTCGCCCTCGTGCTGGCGACCATCGCCAAGGCGAGCGGCTCGGCGATGATCGTCGGGGCGCTCGCCGCGGGGCTCGTGCTCCACGACACGCCGCAGCGTCGCGACATCGAGGGCAGCCTCACCCAGCTTGGCTACTTCTTCGTCCCGATCTTCTTCGCCGTCGTGGGTGCGTCGGTGGACCTCGCGGCCCTCGCCGACGCCCGCGCCCTGCAGGTGGGCGTGATGCTCACCGTGATCGGCGTCGTGGGCAAGCTGGTCACCGGCTGGGCGCCGCGGCCTTTCGAGGGCAGCCGGATGCTCATTGGCGTGGCGATGATCCCGCGCGGCGAGGTGGGCCTCATCTTCGCCCAGGTGGCCCTCGGCTCCGGCGCCATCGCCGGCGGCGAGTTCGGCGCGATCATGATGATGGTCGTGGTCACGACGCTCATCACGCCCCCGTGGCTCAACTCCATCGTGCGCGCGCCCGACGGCTCGCGGTCGGACACGGGCATCATGAACGGCCTGTCGGACCTCGTGACCGGCGTCCGCCGCACCGTGCGCCGCGCTACGCGCCCCGTGCTGCGCGACAGCATCAAGGACGCCGACCCGGACGAGCGCCGGAAATGACGAGGCGCCCGCGGCAACGCCGCGGG
>JAYEKC010000444.1:0-2074 GCA_034716715.1 Gemmatimonadota bacterium
TCGAGGAGCGCACCCTGCCGCTTGCGCCCGAGCAGATCGCGCCGGCCGCCCTGCTGCAGGAGATCGTGTACGACTGGCGCCTCCGCTTCGAGCAGGAAGGAGCGACCGCGACGGTGGATGTGGCCGACGACGCGCCCGTGATCGTGGCCGACAAGGCGCTGCTCAAGCGCGTCATCAGCAACCTCGTGCAGAACGCCGTGAATCACTCGCCGGGCCCGGTGACCATCCGGCTCGTCGCGCGCCGCGACGCGAAGGGCATCCTGTTCACCGTCGCCGACAACGGGCCCGGGATTCCGGCCGATTATCAGGAAATCATCTTCCGGAAGTTCGAGCAGGTGCACGCGCAGCACGCGCCACGGGTGCGCAGTTCCGGACTCGGGCTCACGTTCTGCCGCCTGGCCGTCGAGTCGCACGGCGGGCGCATCTGGGTGACGAGCACGGAGGGGGAGGGGAGCACGTTCTTCGTGCTGCTTCCGCCGGAGCCGAGGACGCCCGAACGCCTGAGCGGGCGTACGGGGGAGTACGCGGCGATGAAGGGAACGGCAACGACGAGTTAGGGGTTCGCGGTTTGCGGTCGGCGGTCCCGGCCTGACTCCCCGCCCACCGCCCACCGCCTACTCGCCACTGTAGTTTTCGCTCATGCCCTCGGTGTACCTCGAAACCTACGGCTGCCAGATGAACGTGGCCGACTCCGAGCTGATGCTCGGCAAGCTCGCGGCCGCGGGGTACGCGACGGCCGACGGGCCCGACGGCGCCGACGTCATCCTGGTGAACACGTGCGCCGTCCGCGAGAACGCCGAGCAGCGGGTGATTGGCCGGCTCACGGACCTCCGGCGCCACATGAAGCCCGACACCGTGCTCGGCGTCACCGGGTGCATGGCCCAGCGGCTCGGCGAGCGCCTGCTCGACGCCGACTCGCGCGTCTCGCTCGTGATCGGCCCGGACGCCTACCGCGCGCTGCCCGAACTCATTGACGGCGCGCGCCGCGGCGAGCGCACCACCGCCACCGACTTCGACCTGGAGGAGCATTACGACGACTTCCAGGCGCGCCGGTTCGAGGGGGTGAAGGCCTGGATCCCGGTGCAGCGCGGCTGCGACTACCGGTGCACCTACTGCATCGTGCCGTACACGCGCGGGCCGGAGCGGAGCCGGGCGCTCGACGACGTGGTTCGCGAGTCGGCGGCCGTGGCAGCGCAAGGGCTCACCGAAGTCGTGCTCCTGGGGCAGACGGTCAACTCCTGGACCGACGGCACCCGCGACTTCGGCGCGCTGCTCCGCGCCGTGGGCGCGGTGGAAGGCATCCGGCGCGTCCGCTTCACGAGTCCGCACCCGAACGACTTCACCGACTCCGTCATCGCCGCGATGGCCGAAACGCCCGCCGTGTGCGAGCACGTCCACCTGCCCGTGCAATCCGGCTCGGACGCCGTCCTCAAGCGGATGGTGCGCCGGTACTCGCGCGCGGGCTACCTCGACTGCGTGGCACGCCTGCGCGCGGCCATCCCGGGCCTCAGCGTCACCACGGACATCATCGTCGGGTTCCCGGGCGAGTCCGACGCCGACTTTTCCGCCACGCTGTCGCTCGTGCGCGAGGTGGGGTTCGACGACGCCTTCACGTTCAAGTTCTCGCCCCGCGAGGGCACGCCCGCCACACGAATGCCGGCCGAGTTGGCGGTTCCCGGCGACGTGGTGGACGAGCGATACGATACGCTCGTGCGCGAGGTGCGCTCCATTGCGCGCGCCCGCAACCTCCGGCGGCTCGGCGAGCGCCGCGAGGTGCTGGTGGAAAAGGAGGCGCGCAAGGGCGGCAACCTCCTGCAGGCTCGCTCGCGCGACTTCCGCACGGTACTCGTGCCGGATGACGCGGCCGCCATCGGCGATTACCTCACGGTCGAACTCACGGGCACGACCGGCTCGACGTTCACCGGAACGCCGGTGTCGCCACGGGCGCCTGGCGCGCCACGCGCGCCGCTCCCCGTCGCCGGCTGACACCTGCGGGGGCCGGCCGAGTCGGCTACCGCGCTCGCCGCATCGCCTCGTCGAACGCCGCGAGCGTCCCGCGCGCCGTGGCATCCCA
>JAYEKC010000445.1:0-2074 GCA_034716715.1 Gemmatimonadota bacterium
CTTCGGGTCGCGGGCCGCGGCGTGGAGCTGCTCGGCGCTCGCGCGGGGGATGCGTTCGTCCTGTTCCGTGTTGATCATCACCACGGGGCGCGGGCTGATGCGGCCCACCCAGCGGGCGGGGTCGAACCTGGGCCCCGAGGCGAGGACGTTGGCGAGGGAGGCCACGAGGGCGCGGGCGGGGGCGAAGGGGATCTCCTCGTGCAGCCCCGCCTCGATCATGGCGCGGGGGTCTGCCCCGCCCTGCACCAGCCACACGCGGGTGACGCGGGGGTCGCGCGCGCCCACCACGGCAGCGAACGGCACGCCGAAGCTGGCGCCGCAGAGCTCCACGCGGGTGGTGTCCACGTCGGGGCGCGCGAGGAGGTAGTCGAGGGCGAGGGTGACGGCCGGCGGGGTGTCCCAGATGGCGCGGCGGAACGCCGGCACCTCGGGGATGACGGCGAGGCCCGTGGCGCGGTCGTTGCCGTACACGGGGTACGAGAGGGAGGCCACGAGGAGGCCCTGCGGGTCGCCCACGAGGGACGCCGCTTCCTTGCCGTTGGTGGCGCCGCCTTCACCGCGCCGCGTCCGCCCCCTCACGGACTGATCACGAACGGAAGCCAGCTTCCCCTCGTTGTACGTCGGCGCCGTCCGCACCACGCCCTTGGCGTAGTACCATCCCGGAGCAACTCCCCGCGCCCTCACGGTGACGGACTGATAGCCACCCGATGCGTTCGCCGTGTCAGTCACGGCAACCACGGATCCGCCGGCCGACTGCGCCCTGTCCTCCTGTCGACGGTTGAAGGTCAGGCCCTACGGCGACACGGCGAGGCCCAGCCGCAGCCGCCCCGTGCTCGGTCTCGTGCCGAGGATGATGCCGCCGACGGCATCCAGGGAGCCGTTGATCGCCATGCGCGCCCCCAGCTCCGCGATCAGGTAGCCGCCGGTGCTCGCCGACGCGGACGCGCCGCCCTCGTCGTGTGCGCTGGCGGTGGCATAGCCCACGCCTGCGCCAACGAACGGATCGAACCGCGGTGATTCCCCGAAGTGGTAGTTCAGCTGCGCCGCCGCCACGTACAAACGCGCCGTCGCGCGGCACACGCCTCCGGTCGAGCAGAAGACGTCCTCACCGAATCCGTACGTGTGCAGCCGGAGCGCTATGCTCGTCGGCCCGTCGCCCAAGAGGGGCTTGGTGCCCATTCCCATCTCGAAGTCGCCGCCCAAGGCCAGCCCAACGTCGCCCGCAAGGTTCCCCGTGAGGACGGACGCCCCAAACGTGCGCCTGCCGTCGGGGAATGCCGCTCCCGACGCTTTCTGCTGCGCGCCGGCGGTGATTCCACAGAGACACGTCAGAACAACCGCGACCGCATGGTGCCAGGCCACTCGCCGATCGTGCTGCATCGTTGCCACCTCCACCGAAGAGTCATTGTGCAGTCCGTCCACCCGCCGGGCGATGGCCACGCCACCGGCGCAGATCACGGCTCGATGTCGCCGCGCTCCCGCGCCCGCACGAGCTGGAGCACGAGCTTGTCCACCGCACTCCGCAACGCCTCGGCGATTCGCTTTTCGCGCTCGCCAGTGGCCTGCGAGCCGAACCCACCCACCGCGCCGCCCCCAACTGAGGCTCCGCCGCCGACGATGACGAGGCCATTGTCTCCGATCACCACCCCATCCGTCGTCATCGACGTCACCAATTCTCCCGTGGCGGCTTCCACCACGCGCCCGGTCAACGACACCTCGTACGACGTCTCGTTCGAGCCGAGGCCGAACCCGCCGACCCGCTCCGTGATCATGCCGACGATGCCCCCGCCCTTCTCACGTTTGGCCTTCCCGAACTTCGTGATCTGGCCCGTGACGACGTACTTCGCGCCAACCAGTCCCCGCGCCTGGCCGGCCGAATCCGGCGCCGGTCTGCCGCCGCGTGCCAGGTCCTGCTCCGTTTTGACGGCATCGAGCGCGGCGCGCTCCACCACGCGGAAGTTCCCTGACGCCAGGAGTCGTTCTATGAGCAGGCCGGCGACCGCCCTGCCCGCGTTTTCGCCACTCGACTGCTGCGCGCTCTTGGCACCGCCGGGCATCGCCCACAGGCTGGCGA
>JAYEKC010000446.1:0-2066 GCA_034716715.1 Gemmatimonadota bacterium
GCCCGAAACCCTGTCGAAACTCCAGCAGGAGGCCGCCCCCCTGATGCACCGGCTCCAGGCCGAGGGCATCGACCTGAGGCGGCTCGACGTCATGCTGAATCAGGACCAGGCCGGCGGCCAGGCAGGTGGCCAGGGCGGCCGAGGGCAGGGCGGCCGCGCGGCCACGGACTCCACGGCGCGCCGACCGTATTCGTCGCCCGAGGTGTCCGGCACGTTCGGCAAGAAGTCCTGCTAGTCCCGATGCGATCGCGCCCCCGGGCGGCGCGTTCCACAACTGAAACCGACGGAACATCCTTCATGCACGCCAATCGGAAGCTCAGGTCGTTCACCACCGCCGGCGTGGCCGCCGCGATCGCCGCGTGCGCCAGCGCGCCCGTGGTGCTGAACCAGTTCGGCAACCCGCCGAAGCACGCGCCCGCGCCCACCACGCCGGAAATCAGCGCCGCCGACCTGCAGACGCGGCTCTACATATTCGCCGACGACTCGATGCAGGGCCGGCAGTACGGCCGCGCCGGCAACATGAAGGGCACCGAGTACATCGCCCGCGAACTGCAGCGCATGGGGGTGCAGCCGGCGGGCGACAACGGGACGTACTTCCAGGAGATGCCGGTGGTGCAGCGGCGGTTCGCCGCGACGTCCGTGCTCTCGGCGGGCGGCCGCACGCTGCGCTGGCTCGACGACTGGATCGCCACGCCGGGGCCGAAACCGCGCGACATCAACGGCGCGGCGGTTGTGTTCGGCGGCACCATGGGCGACACCGCCAGCATGATTTCGGAGGCCGCCGCCAACGGCAAGCTCGTCGTGATGCTCCCGCCGGCAGCGGGTGGAGGCCGGGGAGGGCGTGGCGGCGGTGGTGGTGGCGGCGGTAGAGGCGGCTTCGGCGGCGGCAACGCCGCCGCGCAGCGGCTCGCGGGCGCCGTTGGCGTCGCGACCGTGAACCTCGACGACATCGACCGCGCGGCGCGCGCGTTCGTGAACGACGACCCGGCCGGCGTGCTCGTGGCGCCGGCGAAGGACCGCTATCCCAGCCCCACCGAGGCGCAGCTCGCGGCCGACCGCGCGGGCCCGCCTCCGGCACAGATCCGGCTCACGCGCGCGGGCGCCGAGGCCCTGCTTGGCGCGAAGCTCGACGGGCTGCGCCCCGGCGCGGCCGGCGGCACGGTGAGCGGCCACCTCGACTACGTCGAGACGCCCGTGGGCCGCTACGCCCGCAACGTGGTGGGCATCATCCGTGGGAGCGACCCGAAGCTCGCGCAGACGTACGTCGCGCTCGGCGCGCACCCGGACCACGTGGGGTACACGCGCAACCCCGTGGACCACGACTCGCTCAAGCTCGCGCTCGCCGCCCGCCAGGCCATCCAGATGAAGGGCGGCGACCTGCACGCGGCGACGCCGGAGGAGCTGGCGGCGATCCGGATCAACCTCGACAGCGTGCGCAAGCTGCGGCCGCCGCGGCCCGACTCCATCCGCAACGGCGCCGACGACGACGGGTCGGGCTCGATGGCCCTCCTCGAGATCGCCGAGGCGGTGAGCGCGATGAAGGTGAAGCCCAAGCGGTCGCTGCTGTTCGTGTGGAACAACGGCGAGGAGGCCGGGCTGCTCGGCTCCGCGTGGTACACGATGCACCCGACGGTGCCGCGCGACTCGATCATCAGCCAGATCAACATCGACATGATCGGGCGCGGCCGGACGGAGGACATCCCCGGCGGTGGCGACGACTATCTTGCAGTGGTGGGGTCCTACCGGTTGTCGTCGGACCTCGGGAAGGAGGTCGTCGCGGCCAACCTGAAGCAGCCCGCGCCGTTCCGGCTCGACTACCGGTTTGACACCACGACCACGTGGCCGGGGTATAACAACATCTACGGGCGCAGCGACCACGCGAACTACGCCCGGTTCAACATTCCCATCGCGTTCTTCTTCACGGGCCTGCACGCCGACTACCATCAGTCCACGGATGAGCCGCAGTACATCGACTATCCGCACTACGCCCGGATCACCCAGTACATCGGTGACCTGGTCGTGGACCTGGCCAATCGCGAGAAGCGTCCGGCGCTCGACCACCGGCC
>JAYEKC010000447.1:0-10480 GCA_034716715.1 Gemmatimonadota bacterium
TCAGGGTCCGCGCCACTGTCAGCATCTGCTGTTCCCCGCCCGACATGGCGCCGCCCGACCGACCCGGCATCCGGGCCAGGTTCGGAAACAGGCGAAAGAGGTCTTCCGGCGACCACGCGGGCGCGGCGTGCACGAGGAGGGCGACCGCGGCGCACACTGCCGCAACGACGCAGAGCGCGACGCCCGCGCGGCGAGTTCGGCCGGATGCGCGGGGACTCCACGCGCGCACGTACAGGACGGCCAGCGCGAGTGACGCCGGCGTTCCGAGCAGGACGCTGGCGTTCGCCGCCATGAACTGGTGCCGCGTAAAGAGGCCGGCGAGCAGCACCAGGGTGCCCGCGATGCCCACGACAAGGTGCCACACGGAGCCACAGGCGCCGATCACGGCGCGCGACGCGACGGGCGGACCCGCACGACGCAGCAAAAGCAGGAGGACTCCCACGGCGAGGCCGATCACCGCGGCGGGCGCGGCGTACCGCGGGGGGGCGGACGCCTCGGCCCAGGGGCCCTCGGGCGCGAGCACGCGTTCGGCGCGGACGAGTGGTTCGGGACCGCCGGGGCCGGACACGCGCACGTCGCGCAGGGCGTCACGCAGGCGCATCGGGACGAACGCCTCCTCCCACTGCGTGAGTATCGCGTCGGCACGCGGGCCGAGGGCGAAGGTCATCCCGAAGGCGATCGTGGGGAACGCCTCCGCGAGCCGCAGGGTCTCGCCGCGCCATGTGACGCCTTTCGTCGCGCCGCGCATCGTCCGCTGCAGCGCGCCGCCGGTGACGGCGTCAATGGCGTCGCGCACGCGCGTGGAGCAGTTGTCGAGGTAGTAGTCGTAGCGGTAGAACCGGTGCTCCGGCTGCGCGTTCCAGCGGAGGAACGCGAGCAGCGAGTCGGCCTCGGGGCGCGAGAGGTTGAGTTCCTGCTCCCACACGGCGCGGTGGGCGCGGTGGTAGAAGTCCACCAGCAGCGGCGACGGAAATCCGGCCATCCAGTACCGCGTGTCGCCGGTGAGGAAGCGCCAGATGAAGCCGGCCGACTCGAAGTCGTACATGCCCCAGTTCCACGCCGAGTCGAGGCCGATGGCGTCGTTGCGGACGCGGATGGACGAGTGGCCAAAGCGGTCGAACAGCTGTTCGCCCGGGCCGATGGTAAGGAGCGAGACGATGAGCGAGTCGGGCCCGGCGGTGATGCGGCCGCGGATGGTGCCCACGGGCACCGGCGCCTGCGTGGGCGTCGCGGCCCGCACGGTGGCGCGGGCACCCCCCGCGCCCTGGGCCCGTTGCTGCGCCGTCGCGGGAGGCGCGGAACCGGCGGATTGTGCCGCCAGCGGGCCGGCGGCCAGGCACGGCGCCGCGGCCAGCAGCGCGCCGCGACGGAGGAGCCGCGAAACGCGGCCAGGCGATGCGGACGTCAGCGTCACTGGGAGGCGAATCCGACCGAGGTTCCGGGGTAGTAGGCGGCGAGGATGGCCCGGGCCGTCTGCCCGGCGCGGGCGCGGCCGATCGCACCCCACTGGCACATCCCGACGCCGTGGCCGTAGCCGTTGCCGCGGATCACGATGCGCGACAACGAGCCGCCCGAGGGCGGCTCGTTGGCCACGGAAAAATACGTGCTGTTGAGGATCTCGCCACCAACCGCGCGCAGCACGTAGCGGACGTCGTTGCCGCGCACGGAGAACGACCCGCGGTCCGTGGCGAAGCTGGTTGTTGCCACGCGCCCGCTCGGCGTGCGCGAGACGACGCTCACGGCGCGCACGTGGCCGGGACCTCCCGCCGGCACGCCGCCGGCGTACGATCCGAGGTACGCCCGGACGGCGGCGTCGAGCTGGGCGGACGAAAACTCCTTCGTCCACGAAAACCGCGGCGCAATGTCGCAGTAATACCGGTCCGTCGTGCCGGGGATCCGGTCGCTGACGCGGCGGAGGTAGCCGGGCGTGGCACCGGTACGCCACACCTCGTCGGGCGTCGCGGTCTCGCCGCCGCAGGCCGAGGAGTACGGCGCGTCCACGACCCGGCCGCTGTACTTGAGCACGAGCCCTGCGGTTGCGCGCACGGCACGGTCGGTGTTCTCGCGCTCGGCGTCCACTCCGCCATACACCTGGTCGTTGACGGTCGCCACGAGGTCGTACGGGGCGCCGCCGCCAGTGGTGGCCGAGAGGCGGACCCAGGTGTAGCTGCGCGCGGCTACGGCCTGCGCCTCGACGGCCGCCTGGTCCGACTCGCTGCGCGAGACGCCGATCTCGAGCGGAACCACGCCGCGCAGGTATTCCTCCACCGCCAGGACGTTGACGACGATGAGCCCCGTGTCGGTGGCGACGACGCGCAGCGCGCCGCGGTAGCGGCGGCCGGCGAACGTCCCGTACGTCCCGGCGATGTCGGTGCGCAGCGTCACGTCGCCGGTCACCCACTGCGTGCCCTGCCCCGCGCGCGACCGTGCGCGGAGGCGTTGGCCGTCGTGCTCCACTGTCCAGGTCTCGCCGGCGCGGCCACGGATGAGCACGTCACCGGAGGCGTCGTAGAGCCGCCACGGCCCGGTGGCGGTGAGCGGGGCGTCCTGCGCGGCCGTGGCGAGTCCCACGCGGACGTCCATCGTGGCATCGGTCGGCGCCGCGGGAGCGGTGTCGCGCGGGATGCCGGGCGGCGGCGCGGCGGCGGCGGTGTCGGCCGCGCGCGGCGCGGGCAGGAGAATGACGGTTGGCGGCCCTGGGTCGCGCACGCGGCGCGTGACGCATCCCGCGACGACCAGCGCAGCCAGCGTGGTGACAAGCGCGGATGCCCGCGTAGCGGCCCACGTGGCGGCGGGCCGGCCGCAGCCCCACCCCGGCAGTCCCGGCCCAACGCCACGCGCCCGCCGCGACGTCACCGGCCGAAGGCCCCCATCGAGACGACCGGCAGCGCGCGCACCCGCCCGTCGGACGCGGGCGCGGACGCGTGGTTCCTCACCCCCACCACCCGCGCCGTGAAGTCGTACTCGTCCACGCCTGTGACCTCGACGTCCACGAAGGCGCCGGCGTCCACGGCGCGGTCGAGGGCGGTGGTGCCGTCGATGTCGTCGGCCTGCCACGGGAGCCGCGCCGTCGCGTCCCGCTCGACAAGCGCCTCAGCGTGGACGCCGACGCGCATGGCGTAGCGAGACTCAGTGATGCCGCGCTGGATCTCGCCAAGCTGCTCGACCCGTTCGCGCTTGATGGAGTCGGGCACGTCGTCGGGCAGCTGGGCGGCCCGCGTGCCCTCCTGCGGCGAGTAGGCGAAGATGCCGACGCGCTCGAACTGGATCTCCTCGAGGAAGTCGGCGAGGGTGCGGAAGTCGTCGTCCGTCTCGCCCGGGAACCCGACGATGCAGGTGGTGCGGATCGCCACGCCGGGAATCGCGTCGCGATACCGCGCCACCTTCTCCCGGATCGTGTCCCGGCGCTCCGGTCGACGCATGCGTTGCAGCACGGCGTCCGACGCGTGCTGGATGGGCATGTCGAGGTACCGGACGATGCGGGGCTCGCGCGCGACGACCTCGAGGAGCCGCGGCGTGATGCCGGCCGAGTAGAGGTACAACATCCGGATCCATGGGATGCCGGTTTCGCGGGCGAGCGCCTCGAGGGCTTCGGGCAGGCCCGCGCCGTCACGCCGGTCGCGGCCGTAGTGGGCGAGGTCCTGCGCGACGAGGTTCACCTCGCGCGCGCCCTGCAGCTCGAGCAGCTGCGCCTCGCGCACGACGTCGTCGAGGGCGAACGAGCGATGACGCCCGCGCATGAGCGGAATGGCGCAGAACGCGCATCCGTGGTCGCAGCCCTCGCTCAGCTTGAGGTAGCGCACGTGGGGGGTGTCGCCGGCGTACACGCGGACGCCGGGGTGGAGCGCCTCGGGGCCGTCGAGCAGGCCGCGCTCGCGGAGCCGCGGCACAAGCTGGTCGGCGTCGGCCGCACCGAGGAAGAGGTCCACCTCGGGCAGTGCCTCGCGGAGCTCGGCCTCGTGCCGCTGGACCATGCAGCCGACGGCCACCACGGCCTGGACGCTGCCCGCGTCCTTGAGGCGCGCCGCGCCGACGAGGGCGTCGATGGACTCGCGCTTGGCGGCGTCAATGAAGCCGCAGGTGTTGACGATCACCACGTCGGCGTCGGCCGGCTCGGCCACGGACACGGCCCCGTGCTCGACGAGCGACCCGAGGTACCGCTCCGAGTCGACGGTGTTCTTGTCGCACCCGAGCGTGACGACGGCGACCCTCACGGCGACGATTCCGCGGTCACCGGGCCGCGGCCGCCGCGGGCGGACCGAGGCGGGCGGCAATGCGGGACTCGAGACGCGCCTTGGCGGCCGGCCACTCGGCGTCGATGATCGAGTACCACACCGTGTTCCGCATGGACCCGTCGGGCATGAGCATGTGGTTGCGGTGCGTGCCCTCGAACACGGCGCCGAGCCGCTCGATGGCCGCGCGCGACAGGTCGTTGCGCTCGTGGGTCTTGAGTTCCACGCGGCGGGCGCCAAGCGTCTCGAACGCGTGGCGCAGCATGAGGTACTTGGCCTCGGCGTTGGCCACGGACTTCTGCCAGCGCGGCGCGATCCACGTGGAGCCGATTTCGTAGCGGCCGTCGTACGCGCTGACGTTCATGAACCGCGTCGCGCCGATGGCGCGGCCCTCGGCCAGGTGAAACGTCGTGAACGGGAGCGCCGTGCCCGCGGCATGGGCCTCGAGGGCCGCGTCGATCCACCGCGCGAGGTCGTCGCGCGTGGCGATGCGCATGGTGAACCAGCGCCAGATGGCGGGGTCGAGGGCGATGTCCGCCAGCGCGTCCACGTGCGCCCGGGACATCGGCTCCAGGCGGATGGCCCGGCCGGTGAGGGTGACGGGCTCGAGGGGCGTCGGCATCCGTGAAACTTAGGCACCGTTGCCGCAAGCGGGGGTGCCCGCCGCCGCGCGCGGTCGCCCCCCTTACCGCGGCGTACGGCGGCGCTGCGGCGCCATCTCCAGGAAATCGAGCTGCGGTTTGAGGGGCCAGGTCATTCGACGCTCCTTGGTTCGCTTACCGGTAGTTGCCGAATTGCAGCTCAACCCCGTAGTCGCCGGCCCGAACGAATTGAATGACCGCCTGGAGTTCGTCGCGCGACGGCGCCGAGACTCGCACCTGGTCGCCCTGGATCGACGCTTGCACCCGCTTGAACTTCTGCGCCTTGATCGCGGCCACGACCGCCTTCGCCGTGTCGCCGTCCAGCGCCTGCTTGAGCCGGATCTCCCGGCGCAGGATGTCGCCGCCGCCGGGCTTGACGTCGCCGATGTCGAGGTTCTTCACCGGCACGCCGCGCTTGACCAGCTTCGCCTGCACGACGTCGAACAGGGCGCGCATTCTCATGTCGCTGTCGGCCGTCAGGTTGACCAGGCCCTCCGCGCGCCGGAAGTCGACCTCGACGGCCGCGCCCTTGAAGTCATAACGCTGGCCAATCTCCTTCCTTGCCTGGTTCACCGCGTTGTCCACTTCCTGCAGGTCGACGCCGGTGGTGATGTCGAACGACGCGTCCTTGGCCACGACGCTACCCGAGATATGACTCGAGGGCCCGGGCGCGCGAGACGTGCCGCAACCGCGACAGGGCCTTTTCCTTGATCTGCCGCACGCGCTCGCGGGTGATGTTGAGCGCGGCGCCGATCTCCTCGAGCGTGCGGGGATCCTGGCCGTCGAGACCGAAGTACATCCGGAGGATCTTCGCCTCGCGTTCCTTCAGCCCGTTCAGCGCCTCCTCGATGGACTGCGTGAGCGCCTTGCCGAACATCTCCTCGTCGGGCGTGGGGTTCACCGAGTCGGGGAGGTAGTCGAGCAGGCGGTTGTCCTCACCCGGGGTCATCGGCGCGTCGAGCGACACGTGGGTCTGCGTGATGGAGATGGTCTTGGCCACCTCCTCCTCGGAAATCTCCATGCCTTCGGCGATCTCCGCGTTCGTCGCCTCGCGACCGAGTTCCTGCAGGAGCGCCGTGGCGCGCTTGCCGATGCGGTGGAGCGTGCCGGCGCGATTGAGCGGCACGCGAACGATGCGGCTCTGCTCGGCGAGGGCCTGCAGGATGGCCTGGCGGATCCACCACACGGCGTACGAGATGAACTTGATGCCCTTCGTCTCGTCGAACTTGTGGGCGGCGCGGATGAGGCCGAGGTTGCCCTCGTTGATGAGGTCGCTGAGGTTGACGCCCTGGTTCTGGTACCGCTTGGCCACGGACACCACGAACCGGAGGTTCGACCGCACGAGGGTGTCGAGGGCCTCCTGGTCGCCGTCGCGGATGCCCTTGGCGAGCTCGACCTCCCGCTCCCGCGTGATCAGCGGATAGTGGCTGATGTCACGCAGGTACTGGTCGAGGGAGCCCTCCTCGAAGGAGTGCCGTCGGTTGGGGGCGCCGGCCATCGCAGGGAGCCGATCGTGGGGGTGTGGGTATCGCGAACCGGGACCGCGGCGCGGCGCGCCGCTAGTGCACCCGGGTGAACAGCCGCTTCCATCGCACGTTCGTCACCCACGACAGCGACGACGAGCTGTCGGGGACGTAGCTGTAGTACACGAACAGCGGGCTGCCGCGGACGAGCGAGTCGGGCACGAATCCCCAGTAGCGGCTGTCGAGCGAGTTGTCGCGATTGTCGCCGAGCACGAAGTAGTGGCGTGGCGGCACGACGATGGGCCCCCAGTTGTTCCTGGAGGGATGATATGACCGCGCCGCGCGCGCCACCGGTACCAAAAAGTCGCGCTGCCAATCGAAATCGTCGCCGACCGGGTCGTAGTTCGGCTCGACGTGGCGCGTGTACGGTTCCTCCCGGCGCACGCCGTTCCGGATGAGGACGCCGCCTTCCATCGCGACGGTGTCGCCCGGCACGCCGACCAGGCGCTTCACGAAGTTCTTGGTGGGGTCCACCGGCCAGAGGAAGACCAGGATGTCGCCGTCCTTCGGCTGGCGTACCGCCGGCAGCCTTTTCCCGGTGAAAGGGATCTCGGCGCCGTAGACGAGCTTGTTGACCAGGAGGAAGTCGCCGACGAGGAGCGTGCCTTCCATGGAGCCGCTGGGAATCTTGAACGCCTCCACGAGGAAGGCGCGCAGCACAAGGAACAGGAGGAGGGCCAGGGAGACGGACTTGGCCCACTCGAACAGCCCTCGGGCGACGCGGCGCCCGTAGCCGGGCGCGCGATCGGGAGTCATCTCGTCAGGGGCCACGACAACTCATTTAACCGCGCCGTTCCGGCACGGCAAGGCGGGGCACCGGCTCAATAGTTGTCAATTTGCGCACGCTGGAGCCGCCCGCTGAAGTCCGCGTACCCGACTTTCGTCTCGGAATAGAACTCGTACACCTCCCATCCACCTTCGCGGTGGCCGTTGCCGGTCTGCTTCACGCCACCAAACGGCAGGTGCGCTTCGGCGCCGATCGTGGGCGCGTTCACGTACGTGATGCCGTTGTCGAGCTCGCTGAATGCGCGGAAGGCGAGGTTCACGTCCCGCGTGTAGAGCGACGACGAGAGCCCGTACTTGACGTCGTTGTTCACAGCGAACGCCTCGTCGGCGTCCTTGACGCGGATGACGGACAGGACGGGGCCGAAGATCTCCTCCTGCTCGAGCCGCGACCCCGGCTTCACGGCCGTGTAGATGGTCGGCTTGTAGAAGAAGCCGTGGTCGAGCGCGCCACCCGTCGCGCGCGCGCCGCCGACCTGCAGCTCGCACTCCGCGCTCCCGATGGCCACGTACCCTTCCACCTTGGCCACGGCGTCGGCGTTGACGAGCGGGCCCACGTCGCTGCCCTTCTTGCGGCCGTCGCCGAGCACGAGGGCGCCCGCGCGCTTCACGAGCGTCGCGACGAACTCGTCGTGGACGCCGTCCTGGACGATGAGCCGGCTCGTGGCCGTGCAGCGCTGGCCCGTGGTGCCGAAGGCGCCCCAGAGCACGCCGTCGAGCGCGAGGTCGAGGTCGGCGTCGTTCATCACGATCATCGCGTTCTTGCCGCCCATCTCGAGCGAGAGCCGCTTGTGGAGCCGGCCGCAGGTCTCGCCCACCAGGGCGCCGGTCTCCGTCGAGCCGGTGAACGACACGAGGGCGACGTCGGGGTGCGACACCAGCGCGGCGCCGGCCTCGCCCGCGCCGTGCACGAGCTGGATCACCTCGGGAGGCAGCCCGGCCTCGAGCAGGATCTCCACCAGCACCGTCGCCGTGTGCGGAACGTCCTCGGCGGGCTTGAGGACGACGGCGTTGCCGCAGAGCAGCGCCGGGAATGCCTTCCAGGTGGGGATCGCGAGCGGGAAGTTGAACGGCGTGACGAGGCCCGCCACGCCGATGGGCCGCCGGAAGCTCATCGCCCACTTGTTGGCGAGCTCGCTCGGGACGGTGTGGCCGAAGAGGCGGCGCCCCTCGCTGGCGGCGTAGTACGCGGTGTCGATGCCTTCCTGGACGTCGCCGGCGGTTTCGGTGACCGGCTTGCCCATCTCGCGGGTCATGAGGTCGGCGATCTCCGCCTTGCGGGCCGAGAGCAGGTCGCCGACGCGCCGGAGGACGTCGCCGCGGGCCGGCGCCGGGGTGCGGCGCCACACCTCGAATCCGCGCTTCGCCGACGCGACGGCTGCGGCCACGTCGGCCGGGCCCGACACGGGGAACTCGCCGATCACGTCGCGCGTGTCGGCGGGATTGACGTTGGGACGGGACTTGCCCGACGCCGGGGGAACCCAGGCGCCGGCGATGAAATTCTGGTACAGCTTCATGGGAAAACGGGGAAACGGGGAATCGGGAAGGGTGACGGCAGGTACGGGAAACCTAAGGGAGAGTCAGGTGCGCGCCCCGGCCTTATCCGCAGGCCCAGCTGCTCGGGTGCGCCGCCGTCGGCACCGCGTATCCCGTCCGCGGTAACACTTCAATGGACGCGAGGATCAGGCCCCAGAGGACGATCAGCAGCGCAAGCACGTGACCGCGCGCCGCGCGGTGCCGCCAGGTCCAGACGGCGCTCCAGACGCCGGCTCCGGTGAGCACCGCCACCACGCCGAGATACCCGGCGAGGCCCAGTCCGCAACGCGAGCCGTAGGGCCAGAACACCACCGCCACGCCGAGCGCGACCGCCAGCGACAGCCGCACGAACACGCCCAGCGTGCTCGTCTTCCGCTGCGTGTCGGCCGCCGCCGCACGCGCCTCCGGCGTCTTCGCCGCCTTGGCCGGAAACAGGGCCTCGTCGGACACCTTCTCCATGGCCCGGTCGATCTTCTTCATCTCCGCGTCCCAGTCGCGACCGCTCATTGCGCATCCCGCGCCAGCTGATGGCGCTCGATCTTCTTGTAAAGGTTGGACCTCGGCATCTCCAGCGCCCGCGCCGTCTCCGCCACGTTCCAGTCGTGCTCCCGCAGCCTGGCGAGCAGGAACGCCCGCTCGGTAACCTCCTTGAACTCGTCGTACGTGCGCGCCGTGGCAATCGCGCCCGCCGACGCGACGTCCGGCGTGCGCGGCCCCACGAGGCGGTCCACGTCGGCCGCGCCGATGGTGGGGCCGCCGAGGATCGCGAGCCGCTCGATCGTGTTCCGCAGTTCCCGTACGTTGCCGGGCCAGTCCAGGTTCCGGAGCCGGTCCATCCCGTCGGGCGCAATCGTGGCCCGGACCACGCCGCCCTCGCGGGCGAACTGGCCGAGGAAGTGCTCGACGAGGAGCGGGATGTCCTCGCGCCGGTCGCGGAGCGGCGGCACGTGGATGGGCACGACGTTGAGCCGGTAGAAGAGGTCCTCGCGAAAGCGCCCGGCGGCGATTTCCTCGTCGAGGCGCTTGTTGGTGGCGGCGATCACCCGCACGTCCACGCGGCGTGGCTTCGCGCCGCCGATGCGCGTGACCTCGCCCTCCTGGAGGACGCGCAGCACCTTGGCCTGGGCCGCGGGCGACATGTCGCCGATCTCGTCGAGGAACAGCGTGCCGCCGTCGGCCTGCTCGAACTTGCCGGCGCGGTCGGCGACGGCGCCCGTGAACGACCCCTTCATGTGGCCGAAGAGTTCGCTCTCGATGAGTTCGGCGGGAATGGCGGCGCAGTTCACCTCGACGAACGGCTTCTTCGCCCGTGGCGACCCGCGGTGGAGGCCGCGGGCCACGAGTTCCTTGCCCGTGCCGTTCTCGCCGGTGATCAGCACGCGCGCCGGCGTCGCCGCGACGCGGGTGATCTGCACGAGCAGGTCACGAATCGCAGGCGAGTTGCCGACCATCTCGTACCGCGACTCGATGTGTTCGCGCAGCCGCGCGTTCTCCTCCGCGAGGTCCACCCGGCCGAGGGCGTTGCGCAGCGTGACGAGGATGCGGTCGGTGTCGAGCGGCTTTTCGAGGATGTCGTACGCGCCGAGCTGCGTGGCCTCGACGGCGGTCTGGATCGTCGCGTGGCCGCTGATCATGACCACCACGGCGCCCGGCTCGCGCTCACGCAGCCGCCTCAGGGCCTCGATGCCGTCCATGCCCGCCATCTTGACGTCGAGAAACACCAGATGCGGGTGCCACTGCTCCGCCATCGTGACGCCCTCGGCGC
>JAYEKC010000448.1:0-2045 GCA_034716715.1 Gemmatimonadota bacterium
GGCTACATGTTCGTCGGGGTGGGCGTGGGGGCGTACACGGCGGGAGTGTTCCACCTCGTCACGCACGCCTTCTTCAAGGCGCTCCTGTTCCTCGGATCGGGCTCGGTCATCTTCGCGATGCACCGCGCGTACCACGCCGCGCACAGCCACGCCGACGACGCGCAGGACATGCGCAACATGGGCGGCCTCCGGCAGTACATGCCCGTGACGTGGGCGTTGATGTGGATCGCGACCCTCGCGATCGCGGGGGTCCCGCCGTTCGCGGGATTCTTCTCGAAGGATGAGATCCTCGGCCAGGTGTTCGCGCGCGCGCACGGTTCGACCCTCGCCGACGCGTCGCTGCTGGGGCTGAACGGCACCACCGTCCTGTACGTCGTGTGGGTCCTGGGCCTCGCGGCCGCGCTCCTCACCGCGATCTACATGACGCGAATGATGCTCTACACCTTCCACGGCCCCAACCGCACCGGCGACGCGGCGCGGCCGCACCTCGCCGAGGCGCCGTGGGTGATGACCGGCCCGCTGGTGGTGCTCGGCGTCCTGAGCGCCTTCGGCGGGTGGCTCAACCTGCCCGAGGTGGTCACCGACCTGGTGCCGCTCGGCCCCACCGGCACGCTCGAGCACTGGCTCGAGCCGGTCGTGGGCGGGGCGACGGCGCGCATCGCGGCGGGCGGTTCGCATGCCGCGGCGTCCACGGAGGAATTGCTGATCGGCGTGGCGGTGGCGATCGCCGTCGCGGGCATTGCGATCGCGTGGGTCCGGTTGAAACCGGCCGCGCTCGTGCCGAAGCCGATGGCCGAGCCGGCGACCGGCTTCCAGAAGGTGCTCGAGCACAAGTGGTACGTGGACGAGGCCTACGACGCCGCCGTGGTGCAGCCGACGTACAAGGCGTCCCGCACGCTGCTCTGGCGCTTCGTCGACGTGGGCGTGATCGACACGCTGCTCGTCAACGGCAGCGCCGCGGTCATGCGGTTCGTCGGCTGGATGGGGAGCCAGTTGCAGTCAGGCCAGGTGGGTACGTACGCGTGGCTCCTGGTGATCGGCGCGGTGCTCCTGCTGCGCGCGTTTGCCAAGGCGGGGGGCTGATCCATGGCCGGCCTGCTTTCCGCCATGCACTACAACAGCTGGATCCTCACGGCGCTGCTCGCGCTGCCCGTCGTCGGCGCCGTGGCGCTCGCGGTGCAGGCGCGGTCGACCCCGGCCGATCCCACGACCCGGACGGCCGCGGCCCGGAAGACAGCGCTCGCGTTCTTCGCAGTCGAGGCCGTCCTGTCGCTCGGCCTGTGGTGGTCGCTGGACTACAACTCTACGGACTGGCAGGCGGCGGTCACGGCTTCGTGGATCCCCTCGTGGGGCATCTACTATCGCATCGGCGTGGACGGCATCGCGGCGCTGCTCATCCTGCTCACGACGCTGCTGATGCCGCTCACCGTGCTCGGGAGCTGGACGAGCATCCGCGAGAAGCCGTTTGCATTCTACGCGCTGATGCTCGTGCTCACCACGGGCATGCTCGGCGTGTTCATGGCGCTCGACCTCGCCCTGTTCTACGTGTTCTGGGAACTGATGCTGGTGCCGATGTACCTCATCATCGGCATCTGGGGCGGCCAGCGGCGCCTGTACGCGAGCCTGAAGTTCTTCCTGTTCACGATGCTCGGGTCGCTCCTGATGCTGGTCGCGATCCTGTACATCGGGTTCAAGACGGCCGGCCCGTCCGGGATCCCGGTGTTCGAGTACGACGTGCTGGCCGCTTCGGGGAACTACTCCGCACAGGCGGCGCTGTGGCTCTTCGGCGCGTTCTTCCTCGCGTTCGCCGTCAAGGTGCCGATGTGGCCGTTCCACACGTGGCTGCCCGACGCGCACGTGGAGGCGCCCACCGCCGGCTCCGTGGTGCTGGCGTCCATCATGCTCAAGATGGGCACGTTCGGCTTCATCCGGTTTGCCCTGCCGCTCTTCCCGTCCGCGGCGTCCGACCCCGCGGTCCGGACGGTGGTCATCGTGCTGGCCGTGATCGGCATCGTGTACGGCGCCCTCGTGTCCATGGTGCAGCC
>JAYEKC010000449.1:0-2043 GCA_034716715.1 Gemmatimonadota bacterium
GGCGCTTCCGCCCGTCGCTCTGCCAGCGATCGGCGCCCGCCTCGATGGCTTGCCGCACGCTCTCACGACCGCCCGGACGCGGCGCCGCCTCCACGACCACCACCATCTCGGCGGAGGGAGGCCAGCTCTCGTACTGCTCGCGCGGCCCGTCGAGCAGGCAGTGGCCCAGCAGCCGCCCGCGCGAAGGATCGTACCCGGCGATCACGCTCCAGCTTTCCTTCACTGCCCCCCATCCCAGCATCGCCACTGGACGCCCCGCCTGCACCGACTCGGCGACCACGCGCAGCAGTTCGTCGGGCGCCGTGTCATCCGCGGCTTGCAGTCGCAACGACACGCTCAGCGCGCCGGACAGCGCGCCGACCGCGTCCGCCGTCTCCTCCGGCGTCAGGGCCACGGTCTCGGGCCACGCGGGCGTTCGGAAGGCCAGCCCCGAGAGGCCCATCACGGCGTCGTAACCCAGCGACAGGCCGGTCACCTCGAACACGATCTCCAGCACCTGGGCCAGGCTGTGCGCGCGGCCTGCGTTGCGCAGAGGGGGACGAACGTCGCGAAGTGCACGCGGGCCGGTGCCATCGGGGTCGTCGATCTGCAGACGCCGCGCGGGCATGAACACACCTCCGGGAGGCGCAATTCTCCGCCGATCCCCATCACACCTGCCTCGATGCGGGCATGGTCGGCCTGTGCTTGCGGCAGCCGTTGTCTTTGTGCTATCATCACTCGTAAGCAGAGGAGGCGTTCATGGCTCAGTGGTTCGGCGCCGGACTGGCCCTGTTGGCCGGCATTCTGCTGGCCCGGCTCGCGTGGGAGTGGCACCGCTACGCCCGAGGCGGGCATATCATCACCCGGCGGCAGATGACGTTGCGCATTGCGTCTGCCGTAGATCTTGTCGTGCTGCTGGTGCTCGTCGCCATCGGCACGCGCCTGGACTTCGCGAGCGCGAGCGGGATGGTCGTTTACTGGGCGGTGTGCCTCGGGCTGGCCCTGGCCGCGATGATCATGGCATTGTTGGACCTGAAGCTGCTGCGGCGGACCATCGGCCGACGCCGCGCTGAGCGTTACCGTAGGCTGAGCGAGTACATCCGCCGGCTGGAGCGAGGTCGAGGGCGGCAGGTGCCGTGAGCGACGACGAGGCCCTGATGCGCCGGGCGCTGGAGCTGGCTGAGCGCGGGATGGGACGCACGTCCCCGAATCCGTCGGTGGGGGCCGTGGTTGCGCGGGGTGGCGTGATCGTGGGCGAGGGCTATCATCGGCGCGCCGGCGAGCCGCACGCAGAGAGAATCGCACTGGCGCGGGCGGGTCAGGCCGCGCGCGGCGCGAATGTGTACGTGACGCTCGAGCCCTGCTGCCATCACGGACGCACACCTCCGTGCACCGACGCATTGATCGATGCCGACGTGGCGCGGGTGCTGTACGCCGTGCCGGACCCGGATCCGCGCGGCGCCGGAGGACATGCCGCGCTGGATGCGGCCGGCATCAAGGTCGAGGCGGGGCTGCTTGCGGAACACGCCGAGCGTCTGCTGGAGGGATACATCCGCCATCGGCGGACCGGTCGGCCGCTGCTGACCCTCAAGCTCGCGATGAGTCTCGACGGGAAGATCGCAACGCACACCGGGGACTCGCGCTGGATTTCCGGGGACGCGTCGCGACGGCTCGTACACGCGATGCGCGATCACTCCGATGCGGTGATGGTCGGCGTCGGTACCGTGCTGGCCGATGACCCGTCGCTCACCACCAGGCTGGTGGAGGGGCGCGATGCGGTGCGCGTGATCTGCGACAGCCGCGCGCGGACACCCGCGGACGCACGGGTGATTGCACAGGACAGCCCCGCGGCGTGCGTGATCGCCGTGGGCGAAACGGCTCCTGAAGACCGCGTGGAGACGCTGGAGGCGGCCGGCGCGGAGGTGTTGCGGCTCCCCGAACGCGATGGGCGCGTGGACCTCGCGCCGCTGATGGATGCGCTGGGCGAGCGCGGCATGCTCAACGTGTTGATGGAAGGCGGGGGAACGCTGGCGTGGGGAGCGCTGGAGGCGGGCGTCGTCGACC
>JAYEKC010000450.1:0-2042 GCA_034716715.1 Gemmatimonadota bacterium
AGCAGGTGTACCTCGAGGAAGTCGTGCACGACGCCACGCGGGCGATGGCGCCCGTGGGCCTGGCCCGCGGCGTCCGCGTCGAGTTGCGGCGGATGACCCAGGCCCCGGTCACCGGCGACCCCGACCTGCTGGGCCGCGTGTTCCTCAACCTGCTCGACAACGCCGTGAAGCACTCGCCGGCGGGCGGCACCGTCACCGTGGACATGGGCACGTGGAACGGCTGCCACGCCGTGTCGGTGACCGACGAGGGGCCCGGCATCCCGGCCGCGCAGCACGACGCGGTGTTCGAGCGCTTCCATCGCGGCGACGCCGCGCGCGAGCGCCAGCCCGGCGGGCTCGGCGACGGCGCGGGGCTCGGCCTCTCCATCGCCCGGCGGATCGCGATGGCGCACGGCGGCCAGGTGGTGGTGGCCGACTCGCGGCCCGGGCACACCGAGTTCCGCGTCACGCTGCCCTCGGCCGAGTAGCGCGCTACTCCGGCGCCGGCTTCGGGGCGAGCCGCCGGGCCACCGCGGCGGCTGGCACGCCCCGGACGAGCACGACCTTGCTCCGCGACGTGTGCCCGCGGAGGATGGACACGGCCGACGCCGGGCACCCGATGGCCGTCGCGAGCAGTGCGACCACGGCCGCGTTGGCGGCCGCATCCACCGGGGGCGCCGTCACCCGCACCTTGAGTTCGTTCCCGTGCAGGCCCACGATGCCGTCCGACCGCGCGCGCGGCTGCACGCGGACGGCGAGCGTCACGCCGTCGTCGCGCGTACTGATGAATGGAGGCAGGCTGGCGTCGCGCACGAGGCGCCCCGGCGTTCGGCTGGCTGGGTCCCGATTCCCCGGATAGAATCCACTCCCGGTGACCACAACTATATCATCTGGCGCGGCCGGCCCGGCCGCCCCCGCCGCGACGTTCGAGTCGGCCTCGGGCCTGGCGGCGGCCCTCGACCGCGAGCTCGGCCGCGTCATCATCGGCCAGGAGCGCGTGCGGCGCGAAATCCTGACGTGCCTGCTGGCGGGCGGCCACTGCCTGCTGCGGGGTGTGCCGGGCCTCGCCAAGACGCTGCTGATCAAGACGCTCGCCGACGCCGTGGACCTGCGCTTCAGCCGCATCCAGTTCACCCCGGACCTGATGCCGTCGGACATCCTCGGCACCGAGGTGATCGAGGAGGACGCCGCGACCGGGAAGCGGAACGTGCGGTTCATCCCGGGGCCGGTGTTCGCGAACGTCATCCTCGCCGACGAGATCAACCGCACGCCGCCGCGCACGCAGGCCGCCCTGCTCGAGGCGATGCAGGAGTACCAGATCACCGTCGGCGGGGTGCGCCACGACCTGGAGCGCCCCCTGTTCGTGCTCGCCACGGAGAACCCGATCGAGCAGGAGGGCACGTTCCCGCTGCCCGAGGCCCAGCTCGACCGGTTCATGTTCAACGTGCTGATTGACTACCCGGAGGCGGAGGACGAGCGGCGGATCCTCGCGGAGACGACGCTCGGCGAGGCCGGCGCGGCGACCGCGGTCGCCACCGGCGCCGAACTCGAGGCCGCGCGACTGCTCGTGCGCGAGTTGCCCGCGGCGTCGAACGTGGTGGACTACGCGCTCCGCCTCACGCGTGCCACGCGGCCCACGGAGGCGGCCGCGCCGGCCGTGGTGCGCGACTTCGTGCGCTGGGGCGCGGGCCCACGCGCGGGCCAGTCGCTCCTGCTCGGCGCCAAAAGCGCGGCGCTGCTCGACGGGCGAACCGTGCCATCGCCGGAGGACGTGACCGCCGTCGCGCTGCCGGTGCTGCGCCACCGCGTGCTCGTGAACTTCCAGGCCGAGGCCGACGGCGTGTCGCCCGACGACGTGATCACGAGGCTGCTCGCGGCCGTCGGCCCGTGACCGGCGCGGCGGCGCGCGCCACCGCGCGGCGGGCGGGGCCTTCGTGACGGAGGCCGTGCGCGGTTCCGCCCTCGCCCCCGAGGTCGTCGCCGCCGTCGAGGACCTCGAGCTGGCGGCGCGGCTCGTGGTCGAGGGGATGCGGACGGGCGGCAACCGCAGCCCGTTGCCCGGC
>JAYEKC010000451.1:0-2041 GCA_034716715.1 Gemmatimonadota bacterium
GCGACCTCGTCGTCGGTGATCCGCGACGTGAGCAGGAGCGGCGAGAGCTTTGCCCGGTGGAGGATCTCGTCGGAGTATGCGTTGCCGATGCCGGCGAAGAGCCGCGGGTCGGTGAGCGCCCGCTTCAGGGTATGGTTCTCCGACCGGAGGCGCGCGCCAAACTCGGCGATGCCCGCATCCAGCGGCTCGAGGCCGCCGCGGTCGAACGCCGCGAGCCCCGCCGCGCCGGCCACCACGTGCACTGACGCGCGCTTCTTCGTGCCCGCCTCCGTGAGCACCAGCGTGCCACGGGGGAACTCGAGCAGGAAGAGGATTCGCCGGTTCGCCTTGGGCGGCTTGTCGCTCCACTGCAGCCGGCCGGCCACCATCAGGTGGATCACGAGGTGGAGGTCGCCGTCGAACGAGAGCACGAGCCGCTTGCCGCGGCGCCCGAGCGCCGTCACGCGGTGGCCGGCAAGGACTCCCGGCGGCGGCGCGACGCTGCGCACCACGAACGGGCTGGTGGCGCGCGCCGCGACGCATGGCTCGCCAGGCACGCGGAGCTCCAGCGCCTCGAGGTAGACCGTCAGGTCGGGCAGTTCCGGCACCCGGCTACATTACCCGGGCGGCGCCCGGGGTACCAACCGGTGTCAGGCCGCACTGCTCACGCGCGGGCACGCCCGCAAGGCCCATGGACCGCCTGAACATCGTCAGCTTCATCTTCCTCGTCGTCCTGTTCGTGATCGCGCCGCGCGCGGCGCTCCGCGCGGCGCGGCTGCTGCGGCAGATGCAGGCGGGCGGCCAGCCGCTTCCGCGCCGGCGGATGGTGCTCTCGACGATGTTCTCGCTGTCGGTCCTGTGGGCCCTGTCGGCCCTCAACGCCGAGTCCATGGGCCGGGGGCTGTTCGCCGTGTGGCACCTGGGCGCGCGCGAGGTGTTGATCGGCGCCGGCGGGTTCGTCGTCCTGCTCGCCGCGATCCCGATCTCCCGGTGGGGCCGGACCCCCGAGGAGGAGCGGCGCCGCCTGGTGTACGGCATGGCGCCCCGCGACGGGCAGGAGATGGCGCTCTTCACGCTCGTGGCCGTGATGGCGGGCGTGGCGGAGGAAGCCGCCTACCGCGGGGTCGCCGTGTGGATCCTGGCGCCGATCTTCGGGAGCGTGGTGCCGGCGATCCTCCTCTCGGCGATGGCGTTTGCGGTGGCGCACGCGGTGCAGGGCGGGCGGGCGATGGCCATCGTGTTCGCCATCGCGCTGGTGTTCCACGGCATCGTGCAGCTCACCGGCACGCTCGTGATCGCGATGGTCGTGCACGCGGCATACGACGTCGTGGCCGGCTTCGCCGCCGGGCGGCGGGCGAAGGAGCTTCTTGCGATGGAGACGCCGGGGCCGGCTGCGCCTACGACGGGTTGAACAGCTTCGCGCGCACCGCCCACAGGGCGGGGAAGAACCGCTGGCTCACGCCCTGGCCGAGGTAGCGCGACCCCAGCGTACCGCCGGTGCCGCCCGTCATCGGGCCGATCACCCGCTCCACGAGCTGCACGTGCAGGAACCGCCAGCGCTGGAACGCCTGGTCGTACTCGAGCAGCGCCTCGGCGAGGAAGAACAGCGGGTCGGGGCCGGGGCCGGTGTACAGGTCGTCGAGGTGCCGGTGCCGCTGCTCCACCAGCGCGAGGAACAGGTCCTCGAGGCGCGGCTTCTCGAGCGCCGCGCGCACGTCGGGCGGAATCGCGCCGTCCACCTTCAGCGCCTCGACGAACGCCTCGTCGCGCAGCCCCGACAGCGCGCCGATCACGCGGAACTGCACGCTCTGCTGGCCGCTCGACGCGCCGAGGAAGCTGCGGAACTGCTGGAACCGCTGCGGCGGCAGCGTGTCGAGCGACGACAACTGCTCCGCCACGATGCGCATCAGCGTGTTGATGCGCTGCACGTGCCAGAGCGCACGCTCGGCGTCGCCGGTGCGGAGTTCGTCGTGCACGGCGTGCAGCTGCTGGATGATCACCTTGAACCAGAGCTCGCTGGCCTGGTGAACGACGATGAACAGTAGTTCGTCGGGATGCTCCG
>JAYEKC010000452.1:0-10401 GCA_034716715.1 Gemmatimonadota bacterium
GCCACGGGCACCCCGATCGCCTGAACCTCGTGTTCATGCACGGTCGAGCGCGGTGGCTGGACGACCTGGGTACCGGCTCGTACGTGGACCCGTCGCTGCACTGGTACCGGAGCACCCTCGCGCACAACGCTCCGCTCGTGGACGGCAACTCGCAGGCGCGATCGGACGGCCGGCTCGCCGGGTTGCACTCCGACGATTCGCTGGACGCCGTCGTCGCCCGAGCCGAGATTGCGCCCGGCGTCGTCGCGTCCCGCGCCGTCGTGACGGCCGGCACCTACTTCGTGGATGAGGTGCGGTGGACGGCGTCGCGGCCGGTGCGGTTCGAGCTGCCGGTTCACTTTGACGCGCCGGCAACGGGCCTCTCGCTCGCGGGCGCGCGTCTCGCCGGCGCCGGCGGCCTGGAGGATGGATTCGACTTCATCGGCGACGTCACGTCCGCGCGCGTGAGCGCCCCCACGCCGGTACGCCTGGCCGCCACGCGCGACGGGCACGCCGCCACGGCGGCGATCTGGGCGTCGGAGGATGTCGAGTGGTACGTCGCGTCGGCGCCCATCCAGCCGGCCACTGAGCACCGGCCGTTCCACCTGCTGCGCGCGCGGGGGGCGTCGGGTGTGATCCGCGCCGTCTGGCGCTGGGGCGAGCACGGCACGGAGGAGTTCGCCGACGGCGAGGTGGCCGTGACGACACCGCGGGGTGTGGACCGGCACGTCATCGGCGACCGTTCCTGGGTGTTCCACGGGGCGGACGGCCGGACGGTGGACGTGCCGATCGGTGACGCGCGATCGCCGGACGCGGCGCCCGCCTCCGGCGGGGCCGCGAGACACGCTACCCCAGGAACCGAAACGCCGCACACAGCAGCCGCACCGGAACGCGGCCCGCCGGAGTGGCATGAAATCCGGCGCCAGCCGCAGCCATCGCAGTGGTTCCCGGACGCCCGGGAACGCACCGGCCCCGGTTGGGCCACGTTCGCGCTCGGTGAACGTCATTACCGGCGCACGGAGGAGCCCTGGCGGGACGCCGGCGAACCGCGCGCCTGGGTGTCCGTGGGCGCAGATCCAGATGGTGTCGTGATCCACGTGATGGTTGAAACGCCGGAACCGGTGTTCGTTCCCGCCGGCGCGACGAACCCGTACGACAACGAGCACGCCGACGTGAACGGCCACGGGATCCAGCTGTACTACGCCACGCCGTCGGGCTCCGGCGCGTGGATGGCAGTGCCGGATACGCACACCGGCGCCGTTCGCGTGCGGCCGGTGCCCGGCTGGGGATCGGCCCCCATCCCGCGCGCCGAGTGGCGCCGCGTCGCGGGAGGTTTCGAGGTCGGCGTCCGGATTCCCGCGGACGCGCGCACCGACCATTTCGCCCTCGACGTCATCGTCAACGACGCGTCGCCGGGCCGGGTCCGGCGGCGCGGCCAGCTCGTGATGAGCGGCGCGGAGGGTGAATTCGCGTACCTGCGCGGTGACCGCCACGACCCTGCCCGCCTGCTTTCCTTCGCCATCGTGTAGCGTGCGGCCTTGAACGGCCGCCCGAAGCCGCCTCTTTTTCAATCGTATGGTATTCTCGAAATTCTTCAAGCAACCCGACCGGCCCGACCGGGAGCCGGTCGCCACCGACGCCGACGACGCGATCGCCAGCGACGCCGACGACCCCGAGGGAGCGCCGGAAGAGCTCGATGACGCGTCGTGGCGTGAGCGAGCCATGGCCGTGCTGCCGACCGGCAGTTCCACGGGGAGCAAGCGCGCCGAAGCCCTCTGGGGCGACGCCGAGGCCCACGCGCCGTCGCATTACATCCGCGCGTCGGGCTGCCGCGTGACCACGAACCACGGCGACGAACTGATCGACTGCACCATGGCACTCGGCGCCGTCGCCCTGGGCTACGCGGACGAGCGGGTCACGGGCACGGTGGTGGCGGCACTCGCGGCCGGCAACGTGAGCGGCCTGCCCCATGTGCTCGAGGTGGACGTCGCCGAGCGCTTCAGCGAAGCGGTGCCGTGCGCGGAGAAGGTGCAGTTCCTCAAGACGGGCGCCGAAGCCGTCGCGGCCGCCGTGCGCGTCGCCCGGACCTACACCGGGCGATCGCGGGTGGTGGGCTGCGGCTATTTCGGGTGGCTCGACTGGTCATCCCAGGAGCGTGGCGTACCCGAGGCCGATCGCGCGCTGTACCAGCGCATTCCCTTCGGCGACGTGCCGACGCTGGAGCGTGCGGTTGATGCCGCCGGCGACGATCTCGCCGCGATCGTGATTGAGCCGGTGGTGGAGGAGCTTGCGCCGGAGGCGTGGATCGCGCGCGCGCGGCAGCTCGCCACGGATCGCGGGGCCGCGCTCGTGTTCGACGAGGTGAAGACGGGCTTCCGGCTGCGGCCCGGCGGCTACCAGGAGCTTTCCGGCGTCACGCCCGATTTGGCCGCGTTCGGGAAGGCGCTTGCAAACGGGTTCCCGCTGTCCGCCGTCTGCGGGTTGGCGCCGCTCATGGACGCCCTCCGCCACACGTGGGTGTCGTCCACGCTGGCCGGCGAGACGGCGGCGCTCGCGGCGGCGCAGGCCGTCCTCGAGCTCCACGCCGAGCGCGACGTGTGCAGCGAACTCTCCGCAACCGGTGCCGCGATGCGAACCGCGGTGGAAAACGCCATCCGGGCGAGCCGGCGGCCGGGCATCACGATCGGCGGGATCGACCCCATGTGGTTCCTGCGCTTCGAGGACACCGATTTCGAGCGCCGGTTCCTGGTCGCCGCGGCGCGCGAGGGGCTGCTCCTCAAGCGTGGCCCCTACAACTTCGCCTCGCTCGCGCACGACGCCGAGACCGTCCACGAGATCGAGGCGCGCACGAGTAACGCGCTCGTCTCGCTCCGCGAGGACGCGTGACACGCCCGCTCGTCGACGTACACGCGCATTTCCTCCACGCCGGCTGCGGGCGCACCGACTGGCTCGAGGTGAACGCGTCGCGGATGCGCGCCGGCGCCACGATGGGCGTCACCTGCCACGTCGCCTCGATCCTCGGCACCTTCGGATTCACGTCGCCGACGTACTTCCCGTCGCCGGCCGATGTCACGGCGGGGAACGACGCCATGGCGGCCATCTGCGAGCGCGAAGGCATGCGCGTGCGGATGTACGTCACGGTGAACCCCAACCACACGACGCATGCCCTCGCCGAGCTCGAGCGCGGCGTGGGCCGCGGCGCGGTGGGCGTGAAGCTTGCCGCAAGCCGCCGCGCCGACGACCCGCTGCTCGACCCGATCTGCGCGTTTGCCGCCGAGCATGGATTGCCCGTGCTGCACCACATCTGGCAGCACCGGACGCGCGAGTGGCCGAACCAGGAGGCGTCGGACGGCGCCGACCTGGCCCGCCTTGCCGCCCGGCATCCGCGCGCGTGGTTCGTCCTCGCGCACATCGGCGGTGGAGGTGACTACCAGCACTCGTTCCACGCGATCGCGGAGACGCCGAACATCGTCGCCGACATCTCGGGCAGCGGCGTGGATCGCGGCATGCTCGACGAGGCCGTGCGGCGCCTGGGCGCGCGGCGCATCGTCTTCGGCTCCGACGTCACGATGGAGACCGGGCTCGCCAAGCTGCGCGCGCTCGAGGCGACGGGCCTGCTCACGCCGGATGACCTCGAGGACGTTCGCTGGCGCAATGCCGCGCGGCTCTTCGGCGCCAAGCGACTCGGCGTGCCGGAGGCCGGCGCATGACACCGTCGCGAGTGCCGCGTGATCCCGGGCGTGCGACGATCCGGATCGACCCGTCCGTTTTCGTGGGCCAGCATCCGTTCCGGCACCTTCCGCACCCGGACCCGGAGATCCTCGTTCGCGTGCTCGACCGCGAGCGGATCGAGCGCGCGTGGGTGGGCTACCTGCCGGCGGCCTATCACCGCGATCCTGCGCCAGGCAACGCCGAATTGCTGCGCCTGCTCGGGCCGCACCGGGATCGCCTGAGCCCGGCACCCGTGGTTCGGCCCGACTTCCCGCGCTGGGAACACGCGCTCGCCGAGGCCGCGGACGCCGGCGCGGCGGCTATCCGGGCCTGGCCCGCGCAGTGGCGGCTCGCCCCCGACGACGCGCGGCTGGCCGAGTTGGCCTGCGCGTGCGGGGCGCGTCGCCTCCCGCTGATCCTCACGGTGCGCCTCGAGGACCTTCGGCAACGGCATCCGCTGGACGTGGCCGGCGATCTCCAGGCCGCGGCGGTCCGGGCGCTTGCCCGTGCGGGCGACGACGTGCGGCTCATCGTCTGCGCCGCGGGAAGGGAGTTCATCGAGGAAGTCCACTGGGGACTCACGCCCCGTGAGCAGCGCCGCGTGGCGTGGGACATCAGCTGGATCTGGGGACCGCCCGAAGATCACTTCGCCAAGCTGCTGCGCACCCTCGGCCCGGCGCAGTTCGTGTTCGGCACGCAGTGGCCGCTGCGGCTCGTGCAGGCTCCCGCCGCGAACCTCGAGCTCCTGCCCGACGACGTGGCGCACCCCGCGCTGGCGGACCCCGGCGCGCTTTTCGACTGAGCGCGACATGCGACTTCCGCCCCACAGGACCCCGCATGGCGATTGATGCCCTCGTCCGGCTTCGCGACGAGATCAGGCGCGGCGAATTCACGCTTGGCGACGAGCTGCGCCACGCCGTCATCGCCCGCGTGGAGGAACTCATCGCAGCGGTCGAGGCGGGCGATCGCGCCGCGGCGCGCGTGCCGAAGCCCGCGGTGCCGGAGGCGGCAGCCAGGCTGGCGCACGTGTGGTACCTGACGGGCCGCGGCTGGCGTCGCTACCTGACCGAAAACCCCGGGGCCGAGGTCGTCGCCGATGCGATCGCGGCCGCGGTGAGCACCGACACGCGCCAACTCGCCTCCGACGTGGCCCGCGGCGCGGGGGCCGGGGCGGCGGCACCGATCATCCGGCGTTCGTCCGAAGCGTTCGCGATACCGTGCGCGGTGTGCGGAGGCGAGGCCGTCACGCTCACAATCTCGAAGGTGGGCCAGGCAGGCGCCGACCAACTGGTCGTGTCCAGCGTGTCGCCCGTGACCGTGTTTCGCTCCATCGCCGGCCCGCGGATGGGCGACGTGCTCGCGCTGCTCGGTCAGTCCGATACGGCGAAGGTGGTTGCCCACCTGCGCGAGACACAGCCCGGCGGGTGCGACGCGTGGTGCGAGCCCTGCGATCGCGTCTACTGCAGGCAGCACTACGCGATCGAGGCCCAGTGGAATGGCAGCTGGCACATCGGTACGTTCGCCACCTGTCCGCTCGGCCACGAGCACGCCATCGACTGACGGGGCAGCCGCGACCAGCGTCGGTCAGCGGCGAGCGCCGGGAGCCTGCCTCGACGACACCTGCCGGGCCGTGACGTACCAGTTCGGATCGACCGTGAGCCCGTCGAGTGCGGCCTGCGGCGCAGGGTCGACGGTCCATGCCGCCGTGGGACGGAGCATTACGGCGCCCCGGCCCGGCACGTTCACGAGCACCGGCATCGCAAAACCGGCCACGACGTTGGCCCAGCGATACGCGAGCTTTCCGTCTTCCAGCGTGTACTCGAACCGCGGGACCATCGTCGTGCGCAGGTATTGGTCGAATACCTTCTGGAGCGGAAGGCCCGACTCGCGCGTGACATAGTCCTCGACCTGCTTCCCCGAGATGGTCTGGTGCCGGAACGTGGCTTGCAGGCCGCGCAGGATGCCGCGCCACTTTTCGTCGTCGCCCACGAGCTGGCGGATGAGGTGCAGCAGGTTGCCACCCTTGTAGTAGTGGTCGTTTCCGCTGCCTTCGTCGTTCACACCGGGGGTGCCTTCCACTGGCCGGTCATTCTGGATGAGCTGCCGTGTGCCGATCACGTACGCCGCGCCTGCCGCCTTGTCGCCTGTGAGGCACTCCACGTAGAGGTTCTCCGCGTAGTTCGCGAAGCTCTCGTGGATCCACATGTACGCCGCGTCATTCGCGGTGAGCGAATTGCCCCACCATTCGTGCGCGCTCTCGTGGACGATGATGAAGTCCCAGGTGAGGCCGCGCCCGGTGCCCGAGAGGTCGCGCCCCCGGTAGCCGTTCTTGAACCCGTTGCCGTACGCCACCGCGCTCTGGTGCTCCATGCCGAGGTGGGGCGCCTCGACCAGCTTGTAGCCGTCGCGATACCACGGATACGGCCCGAACCAGTGCTCGAAGCACTTGAGCATCGGCGTCACCTGCGCCCACTGCTTGCGCGCGGTGTCGGCGTGGATGCGGAGCGGCCAGAAGTCCAGGGACAGGGTGCCTGCCTCGCCCTGGTACACGCCGAAGAAGTGGTCGTACGATCCCGCGTTGACGGCCACGTTGTAGTTGTTGATCGGCTCGTATACGAACCACTCGTAGGTCGTGGTGCCGTTGCCGTTGCGGGTTCGCGAGCGCAGGCGGCCGTTCGACACGTCAATCATCGAGTCCGGCACAGTAATCGCCACGCGCTGGCTGTCGGGCTCGTCGCCGAAGTAATCCTTGTTCGGCCACCACACACTCGCGCCGAGCCCTTCGTTGGCCGTGGCCACCCACGGATTTCCAAGGGAATCACGGCGCCAGATGAAACCGCCATCCCACGGAGGGTTTCGTGCCGCGCGCGGCTTGCCGTGGTAGTACACGGTCACCGTCTCGAGCGCGCCGGCGCGTTGCGGCTTGGTGAGCGTGAGGAAGAGCGCGTTGCCGTCACGGCGATACGTGACGTTCCGGCCGGCCTGGCGGATGCTGTCCACGACGAGCGGCGGCTGCAGGTCCACCTGCATGACCTGACTTGGCGCGAGCACGCGGTAGGCGATGCCGTTCCAGCCACGGATGCTTGAGTCGGCGGGGTTCACGCTCACGTGCAGGTCGTAGAATGCCGCATCCCACCAGGCGCGCCCCGGCCCGTTGCCACCGCGGAGCGAGTCGGCGTGCGTGTAGCGGCGCGCCTGCTCTGGCGGGCGCTGGCCGGTCTGGGCGACAGCGGTTGGGGCGGCAAGAACCGCTGATAGTGCGATTCCAGAAGTGAGATAATGGAGTTTCATGACTTTATGGTACGGCGTTCGGGGGTCAGCCGCCTGTCACCGCGCTTCAGGCGCGCTGCATGATGCCGCCAGCCCGGCACGTGTGCCGAGAGCATGGCCTTGAACAGTTTGCTGTGATTGGGGATCCGCATGTGCAGCAATTCGTGAGCAACCACGAAGTTCTGAAAGCGGGAGGTCTGGCGAACCAGCTCCGACGCGAGGGTGATCGTGCCCCCTGTGGAACATGACCCCCATTTGCGTCTCATCTGCTGCACACGCACCACACGCGGCGTCACGCGGAGTCGCTTTGACCAGCACGCCACCAGACGTACCAGATGCGCGCGCTCTTTCGGCGACAACCGCTCAGGCCTCATCGAACAGCTGCGCAAGCACCGTCTCCACCACGCGGCCGCGGACGTCGGATTTCAGCTTGAGCAGCGGCTGGTAGAGTGCGGCGCGGAGGCGGCGGCGTTCGTCTGCATTCGCGGCGGCATTCGGAAACTTCGCGAGCAGCGACTCCACCGCGCGGGCGACGTCGATCGGTGTGATCTTCGCGATTGCCAATGACGGGTCGCCCTTCAACGCGATCGCAACCCCGAACGCCCGCGTGGACAGCCCGCTCTCGCGCGCGGCGGCAAGCGCCTGCTCCTTCTCGCGCGCAAGAGCCGCGATCGCCTCCATCGCCGCGAGGCCCGTCGTCGTCCGATCCTGCATGTCCTTCAGTACCCGCTCGGCCCGTTCCTTGAGCGGCACGAGAATTGGCGCGGCCTCCGGCGTTTCCTCCGCCTCTTTCTGGAGCCCGCGGACGAGGTTGAACACCTTCCCCTCGTCGCTGCCACCGTCGCGCTTGAGGGATTCGAGCGTGCGGACGTCGAACGTCACGCTTTTCGTGAACTGGCCCAGGCCGTACTGGCTGGCGTTCTCACGGACCATCTTCGCCGTCTTGTACGCGAGGTCCGCCAGAAAATCCCCCGGCTCCTTGTACGCATTGCGCACCGCCGCATACAGCGCGGCGAGACGATTGAACGACTCCACGTGATCGCGCAGCTCCGGCGACGGCGAGAGAATCTCCCAGAGTGACTCCAACTCCCTGAACCAGTCAAAGAACGCCTTTCGGGCCTCCGGCTCGAGGAATCGCCCATAGACAGCACGTTCCAGGCGTTCGTCGGCGCTTCCGTCACCAGCATCCAAGTACTCGGACGCAGCGGCGGCGATTCCCGTCCGGAAGTCGCGCAGGAGCAGGTCGAGGTCCTCGATCACGCCGGTCACGTCCGAGCTGTCAAAGCGCAGTGCCTTCCGCAGCTCGCGCAGCACACCGACGAAATCCACCACGAGGCCAATCTTCTTCTGCACGCCGTTGTCGTCCACGTACGGCCGGTTCACCCGCGCAATCGCCTGCAGCAGCACGTGGTCGCGCATCGGCTTGTCCAGGTACATGCAGTAGAGCAGCGGCGCGTCGTACCCGGTGAGCAGTTTGTCCGTGACGATCAGGATCTTCGGATCCTCGGCGCTTTTCTTGAACCTCAGGCGGACGTCCTTCTCACGTTCCTCGGTGAGCTGCAGCTTGGCCACAAGGGGGCGCTCGATCTTGTCGGCCGCGCTTTCGGAGTACACCGCTTCGGACCAAGAGGGCGGGAGCAGTTTGTCGAGGGCCGCCTTGTACTTGGCGCACGCTTCCCGGTTCACCCCGACGAGAAACGCCTTGTAGCCGAGTGGCAGGACATTTTCGCGGAAGTGGCCGGCCACGAACGCAGCCACCTTCTCGATCCGGTCGTCCGCGGTAAGGAACGTGCGCAGGCCGACCGCGCGGTCGAGCACGCGATTGAGCTGTTCGACGTCGGTGATGTCCTCGTCGGCCGCGAGCTCGAAGAACTCCTTGTCGAGCCGCTCGGCGGGGACTGTCATCTCGCTCGGCGCCATGGTGTGGCGGATCGGCAGCGTCGTCTCGTCCTCGATCGACTCCTTGATCGAGTACTTGTCGAGATAGCCCAGATTGTCGTCTGCCCCGAAGATCTTGAAGGTCCCCTTGCCTTCCTCGGTCCCGGCAATCGGGGTGCCCGTGAAGCCGATGATCGTCGCGTTCGGCAGCGCCCCCATCAGGTACGTGCCGAGGTCGCGGGCCACGGAGCGGTGCGCCTCGTCGATGAAGACGTGTACGTTGTCGAGCGGGTTCGCATTCTTCGCGATCCCTTCGAACTTGTGGATCATCGAGAGAATGAGTCCGCGCCGGCCCGCGGCGAGAAGTTCCTGCAGGTTCTCCTTCGATGTGGCCTGGGTGACGGCGATGTCGCGCTTCTGCATCTCGCCGAGGAGCCGCTCGATCCATCCGGCAAGCTGGCCTTCGAGTTCGTTCCGGTCCACGACGACGATGACCGTCGCGTTGTTGAACCGTGCCTTGTCTTCGAGGATCAGCCGCGCGGCGGTGAGCAGCGTGAACGTCTTCCCGGAGCCCTGCGTATGCCAGACGAGCCCGCGCTTGCGCCCGGGGTCGGCGCAGCGGGTGAGGATATGATCGATCGCGGTGCGCTGGTGCTGGCGGAGGACCGACTTCCGCGTCTCGCCATCCTCAACGTAGAAGAGAATCCAATGCTGGAGGGTGCGCAGGAAGTCGGTCGGCTCGAAGAACGACTGCACCGCGAAGCGATACGTTTCCTCGGGCTTCTGCTTCCAGCGTGCCATGAACCGCCGGTTGGCGTTCCAGGTGGCGCCGTACCAGTAGTCGAGCAGGTGCGTGACGTTGAACAGCTGCGGCGCACTGAGCAGCTCCGGCGTCTCCAGTTCATAGCGCCGCAACTGCGTGATGGCGCGCTCGATTGCCCGTCCGTCGGTGGGGTTCTTGTGCTCGACGACGCAGACCGGAACGCCATTCAGCACGAACATCACGTCGGCGCGATTTCCCTTGCGGGCAGGGGGCTTGAGCTTCCACTCCCAGGTGACGTGGAAGGTGTTGTTCCCCGGCGTGGTGAAGTCGACGAGCTGGACGGCACGGTCGCGCTTCTCGACTTCGTCGTGCCACTGGCGTTCGCCGCGCAGCCAGCGGAGCATCTCGCGGTTGCCTTCGATCGTGGCCGGGAGGGCTTCCATGGATTCGACGATCTGGCGAACGGCATCGGGCGTGAGCCACGGATTGAACTCGTGGATCTTCGCGGCGAGGTCGTCGCGGAAGAGCATCGCGTCTTCGCCGCCACGCTTGGCTTTCGCCTTCTCCGGCGTGAGGGGTGTCCAGCCGATGGCGGCTGCGTGCGCGACCATTGGGAACTGGACGCTGCCGGCTTCGGAGATCGAGAGTTGCTTGTTGCCGTCGGTCATTCGGCGTCCGTTCCGGCACAAACTTGAGTCGCAGCCGAGCTTCGGTTACGCTTTATCTGTCGGGTGCTCTTGAAGAGCTCGATATGGTTCGCCCAGCCCGACAATGGGCCGGCCACTGCGTAGCGGGGGCCG
>JAYEKC010000453.1:0-10386 GCA_034716715.1 Gemmatimonadota bacterium
GGCGCCCGGCCCACCCAGCGCTTCACCGTGTCGCTCGCCGCGGCAAAGGGCGGCGAGGGTTTCGTGCGTGAGGCGGGGCGCAACCTCATCCGCGCCATCTACGGGGCGCTCAAGAGCCTCAAGTTGTATCCGGCCGAGAATCCGGTGGTGCAGTCGGCCCTCACCGAACTGGTTCGCGTGGCCGAGCTGATCCGGTCCACCGAGGGCGAGTTGGACTTCCGCGTGGCCGGCGAGTTCATCTTCGTCAACGCCACGCGCCTCCGCCTCGACCTCGACAACTACACCACGTTCAGCAGCGTGCTGACGCAGTTCCGCGCCTCGGGTGTGGGCGAACTGAAGGTCACGGCGCCAACCGCACCCCGCGACTGGACGGTGTTCCTCTCGTTCCTGCAGAGTCCGGTGGGCGAGACCGCCGTGGACCGGTTCGGCCAGCTGCAGGCGCGGTTCGACGCCACCAACGTCGCGTCGTTCGAGATCGCGCCGCCCATCGAGTCCGAGGACGAGCGCACGGCCCGTTCGGAGTCGCGCGAGGCGGCGAAGCGGACGTACTCGCAGTCGGTCGCGGCCACGAAGGAAGTGATGAATTCCGTGCGGATGGGGCAGAACCCCAACCTGAAGAAGGTGAAGCGCGTCGTGCAGGGGATCGTGGACCAGATTCTCTCGGACGAGGCGTCGCTCATCGGCCTGACCACCATCCGCGACTACGACGACTACACGTTCACCCACTCGGTGAACGTCTGCATCTTCTCCGTGGCCCTGGGACGCCGCATCGGGCTGTCGCGGCTTCAGTTGTACGATCTCGGCCTGGCGGCGCTGTTCCACGACATCGGCAAGTCGCGCGTGCCGGCCGACGTGATCAACAAGGTGGGGCAGCTGACCGAGGACGAATGGCGGATGATTGCCTCGCACCCGTGGCTCGGCGTGCTCTCCCTGTTCCAGCTGCGCGAGGCCACGGAGTTCCCGTACCGTTCGATGCGCGTGGCGTACGAGCACCACATGAAGCGCGACGTCTCCGGGTACCCTCGGTCGCTGCGCACGAAGTCCATCGGCCTGTACAGCCGCATCGTGATGTGCGCCGACGGCTTCGACGCGGCGACGTCGCGCCGGTCATACCAGACCGAGCCGCTCAATCCGGCCGACGTGCTCGCGGAAATGCGCGACAACGCCCGGCGCGGACAGGATCCGGTCGTCGTGAAGGCGTTCGTCAGCCTCCTCGGCATCTACCCCGTGGGCACGTTCGTCGTCCTTGACACGTTCGAGCTCGCGATCGTGCACTCCATCAATCCCGACCCCACGATGCTCAGCCGGCCCGCCGTGCTGATCGTGAGCGACGACCTTGGCAACGTTCGCCACCCTGGCGACCTCGTGGCCCTGGACGAGCGCAACGAGTCCGGCGGCTTCCGCCGGTCGATCATCAAGACGGCTGATCCCGACCGCTACGGAATCCGGGTTGGCGACTACTTCCTCTGACATGCTGCGGGACCGATTCGAAACCCTGCGCACGGCAGGGCGCCGGGCGCTCGTCTGCTACGTCACCGCAGGGCACCCCGACCGCGCGGCCAGCGTGGCGCTCGTCCAGGGCATCGCCGACGCGGGGGCCGACGTCATCGAACTCGGGGTCCCGTTCAGCGACCCGGTGGCGGACGGGCCCGTCATCCAGCAGAGCAGCCAGCGCGCGCTGGACGCCGGGATGACCCTCGACGCCACGCTCGAGATCGCGGCCGCCGCGCGCCCGGCCGTTCCGCTCGTGCTGTTCAGCTACCTCAACCCGATTCTGGCGGCTGGTAACGGCGTGCTCGGCCGCGCGGGCGATGCCGGGTTTTCGGGCATCCTCGTCACCGACCTGCCGGTCGGCGCCGACCCCGAGCGCGAACGATGGATCGGCAGTGGGCCGCTGGCGTTCGTGCGGCTCGTCGCGCCGACCACGCCCACGGCGCGCATGGAGGAGATCGGGCGCCACGGGAGCGGGTTCGTGTACCTCATCAGCCGTCTCGGGGTGACCGGCGCCCGTGCGGACCTCCCACCCGACCTCCCCGACACGGTGCGGCGGCTGCGGGGCGCGTGCACGCTGCCCATCTGCGTGGGCTTCGGCGTGTCGTCGCCGGAGCAGGCGAAGGCGGTGGGAAACCTCGCCGACGGCGTGGTGGTGGGCAGCGCCCTCGTGTCCGCCGCTGAGCGCTCGGTGGACGCCGGCATTGCCCTCGTACGGTCGCTGCGCGCCGCGCTCGACGACCGGTGACAACGGGGACCGACGGCGTGCCCGGCGATGCCAGGGTCGTGCTCCCGGACTGGGCCGTGGTGTCGGAAAAGCGCCGCGCCCACATCGCGCGCGTGACCGGACTGCTCGACCACTGGGCGACGCAACTTCGCCTGCCGCGCGACGAGGCACAGGCGTGGCGCGATGCCGGGCGCTGGCACGACGCGTTGCGCGACGCCGACGAGCGGACGCTCCGTGCCGTGCTGCCGGCATCCGACCTGCCGTTCGACGTGCTGCACGGGCCCGCCGCGGCGGCCCGCCTCTCGGCCGAAGGCGAGCGACGCGCTGCCGTGCTCGAGGCGGTGCGCTGGCATACCGTGGGATGGCCGGCGTGGGACCGCACCGGTCGCGCACTCTTCATGGCCGACTTCCTCGAGCCCGGGCGGAAGTTCATGCACGCCGACCGCGCGTTCCTCGCGGCGCAACTCCCGCACGACTTCGACGCCGTGTTCCGGCAGGTGGTGCGCATGCGGCTCGAATGGACGTTGCGCGAGGGGAAGGGGATCTTCCCCCAGACGGCGGAGCTGTGGAACGCAGTGCGGTAGGCGCTCCCGCGCCCCCGGACGGGAGGCGCCGCCGGGGCCTCGTCACCGCCGCTGCCGTGGTGGCCCTGTTCGCGGCGTACGCCGCCTTCGCAGCCAGCGGCCCGGGCCGCCGCCTGCTTCCGCGCTGGGCGCAGCCGTACGCCCCGTCGGGCGTTTCGGGCGGACCGGTGACCGACCGCGTGGTGCCGCGGGGCGTGCGCGTCACGGTCGAGGTGCTCAACGCCACCGACGTGCGCGGGCTGGCCAGGAGCGCCGCGTCGTACTTGCGTGACGCCGGCTTCGACGTCGTGTACTTCGGCAACGCGTCGGAACGGCGCGACACGACGGTGGTTCGTGATCGCCGCGGTCACGCCGAGTGGGCCGCCCTTGCGCGCGACGCGATGCGTCCGGCGTCGGTCGAGGCTGCGCCGGACTCAGCCCGCTTGGTGGACCTCTCGGTCGTGGTCGGCGCGCTCTGGCGGCCGCCGCCGGACCCGCTCCGCCCGTAGCTGGCCGCACGCTGCGGCAATGTCGAGCCCGCGGCTCCGGCGCACGGCCACCTCCACGCGGCGCGCCCGCAGGCGCGCCGCGAAGGCGGTGATCCGCTCGGGCGGCGACGGGACGAATCCCATCGCCCCGCCGGGGTGCAGGGGGATGAGGTTCACGAAGGCGCCGCAGCGGCGCGCGAGGTCCGCCAGCTGCTCGGCCTGCGGGTCCGCGTCGTTCACGCCGCCGAGCATCACGTACTCGAACGTCACCCGCCGGGCGAAGCGGCTCGCGCGCTCGATGACGTCGTCGAGCGGGAACCGGGTGTTCACCGGCATGAGCGTCGCCCGCAGCGCATCGCTCGGCGCGTGGATGGATATGGCCAGCCGAAACTGCTCGGGCCGGCGCTCGAGCGCCTCGATCCCCGGGAGCCAGCCGACCGTGGAGAGCGTGATGTGCCGCGCGCCGATATGAAAGCCGTCCGGCGCGTTGAGGATCGTGAGCGTTCGCGAGACGGCGGGCCAGTTCATGAGTGGTTCGCCCATCCCCATGAAGACGATGTTCGTGGGGCGGATGGGCGGGTCGACGAAGGCGAGTTCGCGCACCTGCCCCGCGATCTCGAAAGCCTCGAGATTGCGTGCGAAACCCATCGCCCCGGTGGCGCAGAACGCGCACTGGAGCGCGCAGCCCGCCTGCGACGACACGCACAGCGTGATGCGCTTGCCCTCGGGAATCGCCACCGTCTCGATGGACTGGCCGTCCGCGAGGCGAAACAGGAACTTGCGCGTGCCGTCCGACGATCGCTGCTCGCTCACGAGGTCGAGCCGGGGGAGGTCGAACCGCGCGGCGAGCAGGTTACGGAACGCCTTCGGCAGGTCCGACATGGCGGCGAAGCCCGCGGCAGGCGAGGTCCAGAGGTGCCGCGCGGCCTGCGCGCCGCGGTACGCCGCTTCGCCCACCTCGACGGCGAACGCGCGCAACGTGGCGATCGCCTCGGCGGGCGCGAGGTTCAGGAGGTTGGTCCTGGGCGCGTTCGTCATCGCAGCAGGGAACGGAGGATGAACTGGTACGTCGGCGCCAGGCCCGAAGGCGTTTCCTCGCGCGCGATGCCCACGGCATATCCGCCGTACTGGACGGCCACGGCGAGCCGGGCGCGGATGTTCTCGGAGCCAAACGCCACGGTGCGCACCGGGCCGCCTCGCGCTTCCCACGGGCCGAACCGGATGCTGGCGAACGCGAACTGCTCGGAGGGCCGCTGGGATGTGGCCTCGGTCGACGCCCCGACGCGCACTTCCCGCGCGTCCGAACGCCCGGCCACGCGGACGTCGCCGCCCAGCAGCCACGTCGGCGGCTCGTCCGCTCCCGCGCCGGGCGAGAAGAGGAAGGTCGACGCGCCGATGCGCGCGTCCAGTCGCGTCAGGTGGTCTGCCACGAACCCGGCATCCATGGCCACGCGCATCCGGGAGGTCGCGTCGATCTGCCCGGAGTGCACGCGCAGCGCGGCACCCAAGGTGAAATGCGGCCCTACCGCTCGAGCGACCGACAGCGACGTCACCGATGTGGAGTACGGGACGTCGTTCTCACGCGTGAGCGGGTCGCTCTCGGTTCGCACGAGCCCGGCAACGCCGGCCCGCGCCAGCGACAGCGTGATCGTCGCGCCGCGCCATCGGCCGCTCCCACCCAGCAATTGGCCGGACGCGCCGACGTCCGCCGGCGTGTTCATCGCGCCAATCGCCACTTGCCACCGGACGGCATCGGGGAGCGTCGTTGCCGCCGGGTTCCGCAGGCCCAGCCCCAGCATGGACGGCAGCGCGCCGGATTCGGCCAGGAGGCCAAGCGGGTAGGCCAGGAGGTCACGCCCGGGTACCGCGGTGGGTTGTGCCGCCGCCGACGATGTGCCCAGCGCCGCTCCGCCGATGGCAACGGCTAAGCCCAAGTGCAGGTGTCGCTTGACCAATATGACCTGAAGTGACTGGTGACCCCTCGACCCGTTCCACCAACCTCGTGGCGCCCATATATTTAGCACACTTCCGCCCTGGAGTCTCCCGGTTGCGCCCCACATCCCCCCGGCTCGCACAACACGCGCCATCGGCCGCGCGCGTGCCGCCTGCAGGGAATGCAGCTGCGACCGGCGCAACCATCGGGGCCGGGCCGGCGTGACGCTCGGCGAAACGTTCGCCACCACCCTGCGCACCGGGCGCGCGGGGGCGCTGCGCGCCGCCGACGCGGGGCGGGCCGTCGTGCTGGGCGGCTGGGTGCACCGGACCCGCAACCTGGGCGGGATCGTCTTCGTGGATCTTCGCGACGTGGACGGCATCGTCCAGGTCTCGTTCGGCACCGACTGGTCCGACGACGCCACGATCGCGGCGGCGGCCGCCGTGGGCGTAGAGAGCGTCGTGCTCGTTCGCGGCACCGTCGTGGCCCGGAGCGCCGACACGCGGAATCCCGACATGCCCACCGGCGAGGTGGAGGTGCACGGCACCTCCATCGAGGTGGTCGGACCGGCGGCGACGCCGGCCATACCGGTGGCGCGCGCGCGCGGTGAGAAGCTGGCGGCCGAGGAGCTGCGCCTGCGCCACCGGCACCTCGACCTGCGCCGACCCGAACTGCAGGCGAACCTCGTCCTGCGCCATCGCCTCATGCAGGCCACGCGCCGGTTCCTGAGCGACCGCGGGTTCCTCGAGCTCGAGACCCCCATCCTCACGAAGCCGACCCCGGAGGGGGCGCGGGACTACCTCGTTCCGAGCCGCGTGCACCCCGGTGAGTTCTACGCCCTGCCGCAGTCTCCCCAGATCTACAAGCAGTTGTTCATGGTCTGCGGGTTCGACCGCTACTTCCAGGTCGCCCGCTGCTTCCGGGACGAGGACCTCCGTGCCGACCGCCAGCCCGAGTTCACCCAGATCGACATCGAGGCGTCGTTCGTGGCGGAGGACGACGTCATCGGCCTGGCCGAGGGTCTGGTCGCCGCGCTGTGGCGCGAGGCCGGCATCACGGTGCCGGCGCGGTTCCCGCGGGTGACGTACGCCGAGGCGATGGAGCGGTACGGCTGCGACCGGCCGGACCTCCGCTACGGTCTCGAAATCACGGACTGGACCGACGCGTTCCGCGGCATCGACTTCAACATCACCAAGTCGGCCATCGCGGCCGGCGCGGGGGTACGGGGAATCGTGCTGCCCGGCGCCGCGGGCTGGAGCCGGAAGGAAGCGGACGACGCGGAGGCCGCCGCGAAGGACGCCGGCGCCGCGGGACTCCTCCGGTTGAAGCGCGCGGGGGGCAAGCTCGACGGACCGCTCGCCAGGTTCGCCGCCGGCGTGGCCGCGTTCGACGCCGTCCCGGACGACGCGCTCGTGCTGTTCGTCGCGGCACCGGATCGCGTGGCGAACCCGGCGCTCGACCGCGTGCGCCAGGTGTGCGCGCGGCGTCTTGCCCTGGTGTCCGAGGACCGGCGCGAATTCGCGATCGTGACTGACTTCCCGATGTTCGAGCGCGACCCGGACACCGGTGCGCTCGCGGCGGTGCACCACCCGTTCACCTCGCCCAACCTCGACGACGTGGCGGCCCGGCCCGATGCGCCGCACACCTGGCGTGCCCGGGCTTACGACGTGGTACTCAACGGCCTCGAGCTTGGCGGGGGCAGCATCCGGACGCACGATCCGGCGATGCAGTTCCGGATGCTCGCGCTGCTGGGCCTCACCGATCCGGCGGAGCAGGAGCGCCGGTTCGGGTTCCTCCTCGAGGCCCTGCGGGCGGGCGCGCCGCCCCACGGCGGCATCGCGTTCGGCCTCGACCGCATCGCGATGCTGCTCGCCGGCGCGAGTTCGCTGCGCGACGTGATCGCGTTCCCGAAGACGACCGCGGCGCGGGCGTTGTTCGAGAACGCCCCCACGCACGTGGACGAGCGCGAGCTTGGGGAACTGCACATTCGCCCGGTGGAGCCGGCGGGCGGGCCCGGCGCAACGGCATGACCGACGCCGCCACGGCGGAGCCCTTCACCTCGCGCCTCAGCACGGAAGGCGCCGACCTGCTCACGCTGGCCGGCGCGGCGGACGCCAACCTCATCGAGTTGCAACGGCTGTTCGCGGTGCGCGCGGTGCTGCGGGGCGACGCGCTCGCGCTCACGGGGGCGCGGCCGGCCGTGGACAAGGCGTCGGTCGTGGCCCAGCGCATGATCGACGCCGCGCGCCGCCGCGATGCGATCGAGCCCGACGATGTGGTGCGGTTCTCGCTCGAGAACGGCGGCGAGGCGGCGAACGGCCCCCGCCTCGTGCTGCCGGGCGTGCGCCGCGTGGTGCAGGGGAAGACCGGCGCGCAGTCCGCGTACCTCCAGTCCATGCTCGACGCCGACATCACCGTGGGCATCGGTCCGGCCGGCACGGGAAAGACCTACCTCGGCGTCGCCGCCGCGGTGGACGCGCTGGTCCGCAAGCGCGTGCGGCGGATCGTCCTCGCCCGGCCCGCCGTCGAGGCCGGTGAGTCGCTCGGGTTCCTGCCGGGCGACATGCAGGCCAAGGTCGACCCGTACCTGCGCCCGCTGTACGACGCGCTCGAGGACATGATGCCGCCGGAGCGTGTCCAGAAGGCGGTCGAAACCCGCGTGATCGAGATTGCGCCGCTGGCGTACATGCGCGGGCGCACCCTCGCCGACGCGTTCGTCATCCTCGACGAGGCGCAGAACGCCACGCGGGCGCAAATGAAGATGTTCCTGACGCGCCTTGGCGTGAACTCCCGCGCGGTCATCACCGGCGACAAGACGCAAGTGGACCTGCCGGACCGCGACGACAGCGGCCTGTTCCAGATCGAGCGCATCCTGCCCGGCATCGAGGGCATCGCGTTCCACTACCTCACCGAATCCGACGTCATCAGGCACCGGATCGTCCGCGACATCGTCCGGGCGTACGCATCGGATTCGGACCAGGGCGCGTGAGCGCGCGCCGCGGCGCCGAGCGGGGCGGGCGGGTCCGCATTGACGTGGGGCGGGCCGGCACGCGCGCCGGGCTCGCACCGGACGCCGTGCGTCGCGTGGCGGCCTTCGTGTTGCGGGCCGAGGGCGTGCGTCGGGCCGACCTCTCCGTGGCGCTCGTTTCCGATGCCGTGATGGCGGGCGTCAACGCCACGTACCTCGGCCGCCGCCGCCCGACGGACGTCATCGCGTTCTCCCTCCCGTCCCCGGACGGACGCCTGATGGGCGACGTGTATGTCGCGCCCGGGGTGGCCCGGCGGTCGGCCGCCCGGCACGGCGTGACCGTGCGCGAGGAGAACGTGCGGCTGATCGTGCACGGGGTGCTGCACGTGCTCGGTCACGACCATCCCGACGGCGAAGGGCGGACGGGGTCGCCGATGTGGCGCCGCCAGGAGGAGCTGGTGGCCGGCGCGATGCGGAGGCTGCGATGGTGATGACCGCCGCGCTCGGCGCCGCGGCGGTGCTGGCGACGATGGCCGCCGCCTACACGGCCTTCGCCGATGGAGCCCTGCTCGCCGTGGACGACGAGGAGCCACCGGGGCCGTCCGTGGCCGAGTTCGTGGCACGTCGCGAAGTCGCGCACCGGGCGCTCGCGCTGGCGCGGATCCTGGCGCAGTTGCTTGCCGGAGCCGCCGCAGTCGGCGCCTTGCAGGCGTCGCCCATCCCGCCGGTGCAGGTGGCGCCGCTCGTGGTGGTGGCGGGCATCCTGGCGGTCGTGATGGCGGAAAGCGCGGCGCGCACGTGGGGCGACATGGCGGCGGGAGCCGGCGTGGCGCGCTGCGCGCGGGGCATTCGGGCGGTGGAGCGGGTCATGGCTCCGGGCGTTCGCCTCGGCGCGTGGGCCGACGGCGTGCTCGACCGGTTGCTCCCGGCCCCCGCGGCCGTGGGCAGCGATCGCGAGTCGACGGTGGAACAGTTCCGGGAAGTGGTCGAGGCTGAGGTCGCCGCGTCGCCGGACGACCACCAGTTGCTCCGCGGCGTGTTTTCGCTCGGCGACACGACCGTGCAGGACATCATGGTGCCGCGCGTGGACGTCGTCGGTGTGGACGGCGCCGCCTCGTGGGCCGCCGTGGTTGAGCGCATCCGGTCGGCCCGTCACGCGCGCTACCCGGTGTACGATCGCACGCTCGACAACGTCGTGGGGATCCTGCACGCAAAGGACCTGCTGCCGCTGGTCATCAACGGGACGGAGCCGGCGGGCGGATGGCCCACGCTGGCGCGGGCGGCGCAGTTCATCCCGGCCACGAAGCCCGTGGACCTGCAACTGCGCGACTTCAAGGCGTCGCGCCTCCACATGGCCATCGTCGTCGACGAGTTCGGGGGCACGGCGGGCGTGGTGACGCTGGAGGATGCGCTCGAGGTCATCGTCGGCGAGATCCAGGACGAGCACGATGCGGACGAACCGGACGTGCGCCGCGTGGCCGCGGGGCGCTACTCCGTGTCGGCGCGCGTACCGCTCGACGAACTGAGTGAGATCACCGGGTCGGACTTCGCCCGCGAGGGCGTCAACACCGTGGGCGGCCTCGTCTATGCGGTGGTGGGCGGCGTCCCGCGCCAGGGCGACGGCATCACGATCTCCGGGCACCGCCTCGTGGTGGAGCGCGTGTCGCGACGCCGCATCCAGCGCGTCGGCGTGGAGCGCGTAGGGGCGCCCCGATGAACACGCTGTTCGTCACGCTCCTCATGACGTCCGCGGTCGGCGCGATGACGGCTGCGGCGACGTCGGTGCGCTCGGCAAGCCGCATCTGGCTGCGCCACTGGGCCGAGCGGCAGGTGGCCGGCGCGACGGACCAGGCGGCCGTCACGCTCGACCGTCCGCACGCCTACCTCCTCGCGGCCGGCACCGGTATCGCCGCCCTGGTGTTCGCCCTCGGCGCCCTCCTCGCGTTGCGCGAGTCGGGCCTCGACGTGATTCGCCACCTCCTGATCGCGGCCGTCGCCCTGTTGCTGCTCGGGCAGGTGGTGCCGCGCGCCATCGCGCGGCGCTGGGCGGCAACGCTCCTGCCCGCGCTCACTCCGGTGCTGCGCGCGCTGCACCTGCTGCTCGGCCCGATCCTCGGCTTTGCGGCGCGCCTCGTTCGCCGCATGCAGCCGGCTCCGGCCTCGAGTGGCGTGCCCGACGCCGCCGACCCCCTCGAGGACCTGCTCCGCGACGCCGA
>JAYEKC010000454.1:0-2023 GCA_034716715.1 Gemmatimonadota bacterium
ACTCGCGGTCCACGGCCTGCTCGTAGTGGCCGGCGAGCACGGACGCCGCGATCACCAGCCTGCGCTCATCCGGAGTGATGGGGCCGATCCTGGAGTGGGGCGGCGCGATGAACGCGCGTTCCACCACCGTGGGGCTGCCCTGCGTGTCGAGCATCGACACCAGCGCCTCGCCCACGGCGAGCTCCGTGATCGCCTTCTCGGCGTCGATCTTCGGGTTCTGCCGGAGCGTTTCGGCGGCGGTCTTCACCGCCTTCTGGTCGCGCGGGGTGAAGGCGCGCAGGGCGTGCTGCACGCGGTTGCCGAGCTGTCCGAGCACCTTCTCGGGGACGTCGAGCGGGTTCTGCGTGACGAAGTACACGCCCACGCCCTTGGAGCGGATGAGCCGCACGACCTGTTCGACCTTGTCCACGAGCGCCGGCGGGGCATCGTTGAACAGGAGGTGAGCCTCGTCGAAGAAGAACACCATCTTCGGCTTCGGCGGATCGCCCACCTCGGGCAGCTGCTCGAACAGCTCGGAAAGCATCCAGAGCAGGAACGTCGCGTAGAGCTTGGGCGCGTTGATCAGCTTGTCGGCGGCGAGCACGTTGACCATCCCGCGCCCCTTCGGGTCCGTCTGCATCAGGTCGCCGATGTCGAGCATCGGCTCGCCAAAGAACGCCGTGGCACCCTGCTGCTCGAGTTCGAGCAGTCCGCGCTGGATGGCGCCGATGGACGCCGCCGACACATTGCCGTAGGCCGTCTTGAACTCGGCGGCGTTGTCGCCCACGAACTGCGTCATCGCGCGCAGGTCCTTGAGGTCGAGCAGGAGCAGGCCCTTGTCGTCGGCGATCTTGAAGATGATCGCGAGGACGCCCTGCTGGACGTCGCCGAGGTTGAGGAGCCGGCCGAGCAGGAGGGGGCCCATGTCGGAGATGGTGGCGCGCACCGGATGGCCTTGCGCGCCGAACACGTCCCAGAGCGTGACCGGACAGCCTTCCCACTGCGGTTCGTCCAGTTTCAGCATCGCGAGGCGCTCGCGCATCTTCGGCGATGCTGATCCGGGCTGGGCGATGCCGGAGAGGTCGCCCTTGACGTCAGCCACGAAACTGGGCACGCCGATGCGCGAGAACGATTCGGCGAGTACCTGCATCGTGACGGTCTTGCCGGTGCCGGTGGCGCCCGTGACGAGGCCGTGGCGGTTCGCAAAGGCGGGGAGGAGGACGAGGTCGGCGTCGCCGGACCTCGCGACCACGATGGGATCGGACATTGCGGTGCGCGGTGTGGGAGATGCGGGCGCCCGGCTCCGCGGGCGGACGACGGAAACATCGGGGGGCGCCCGCATGAGCGCCACAGGGCGCGGGGACGTGATCGCGGTATGGGGGACCGTCCCTGCTGGCCGGGCCGCCGTGTTCCGCCACACATTTCCGATCCCCCGTCCCGGAGTCTTGCGTGGCGCACATCGCCCGTTTCGCCATCCTGGCCGCATCGACTGCAGCTCTCGTCCCGGCCCGCGAGGCCGCGGCGCAAGGCAACGTGTTCCCCCGCGCTTCAGTCGTCGTGAACCAGTCCGGGCGCGCCGGGTGCGAGACGACGCTCAAGGCGGTAGCCGGCATCAACCGGGTGCAGTGGACGCTCGTCGTGCCGATGCTGAACGCACCGGCCGGGGGAGGCGGGCGCGGCGGCGGTGCCGCCGGTGGTGGCGGTGCCGCGCCCGACGTGAGCTGTTCGGGCGGCTCCGGTGGTGGAGGCGGGGGCGGCGGACGCGGGGGTGTCGGTTCGGCCGCCGATCCGGGCGCGTACGTCGTGCGACTGTCCATCGGCGGGAAGGAGTACACGAAGACCGTCCTGGTGCTCGACGACCGCTGGATGGACGACCGCTGAGCGGATGGGGCGCGGGCGCGCACACGCGCGCCAGCGCAGATTTCACGATGACTCGAACACCGGCAGGTCCCGTCATGGTCCTTCGATCGCCCGCGACGCGCGTCGTCGCCCGCTTCCGCGTCGCGACGCTCTCCGTCGCCGCCTGCCTGCTGGCCGGTCCGAG